>CAKZMS010000132.1 GCA_937128785.1 uncultured Opitutaceae bacterium
CGTCTGGTGCCGACCGCTGATGGCGCTTCCATCGTGCTCAACAAGACCGGCACCATCCAGATCATCGATGCCGATGAGAAGGAGCTCGAATCCTACAACATCGTGGTCGGTTCCTACCTCCCCATCGCCGATGGTGCCGAGATCAAGAAGGATGACCTGCTCGCCCAATGGGATCCCTACAACGTGCCGGTTCTCTCTGAAAAGGGTGGCACGCTGGTGTTCAAGGACATGATCCCGGGTGTGACCGTGAAGCGTGAGCTCGACGAAGCGTCGGGCCGTATCGCCACCGTGGTCATCGAGCATAAGGAAGATCTCAACCCGCAGATCGAGGTTCGCGACGACAAGAACAAGCCGCTCGCGGCCTACGCGATTCCGGTCGGTGCGCAGATTGCCGTTAACGAGGGTGACATCATCGCTCCCGGCTCACTGCTCGCCAAGACTCCCCGTCAAGCGTCCAAGACCAAGGACATCACCGGTGGTTTGCCGCGTGTTGCCGAGCTCTTCGAAGCTCGCCGGCCCAAGGATGCCACGGAGATGGCCCGCGTCGATGGCGTCGTTTCCTTCGAAGGCACCCTCCGCGGCAAGCGCAAGCTCGTCGTCCGCAACGAGGAGACCGAGCAGGAAGAGGAGCACCTCATCGCTCCCGGTAAGCACATCGTCGTCCAGCCGGGTGACGTGGTTTACAAGGGCCAGCATCTCACGGAAGGCTCCGCCGATCCGCACGAGATTCTAGAGATCCTCGGACCGTCAGCGCTCTACGACTTCCTGATCGCACAGGTGCAGGAAGTCTACCGCCTGCAGGGTGTGACCATCAACGACAAGCATATCGAGATCATCATCCGCCAAATGCTCCGCAAGGTCCGCATTACCGATCCCGGTGACAGCGAATACTTCTGGAGTGAGCAGATCGACCGCACCTCCTTCCTGTCCGAGAATCGTCGGATTGAAGAAGCCGGTGGTAAGCCGGCGGAAGCTGAGCCGATTCTCTTGGGTATCACCAAGGCTTCGCTCGAGACGGAATCCTTCATCTCGGCAGCTTCCTTCCAGGAAACCACCCGGGTGCTCACCGATGCCTCCACGCTGGGCAAGGTGGATAATCTCAAGGGCTTCAAGGAGAACGTCATCATGGGTCACCTCATTCCGGCCGGAACCGGTCTGCCTTCTTACAAGAAGTTGAAGATCAGTCTGCCGTTTGGTGACGAAGAGATGATGGCCGAAGAGCCGGTCGTGACCGAAGCGGGATAATTAGGATCCCGTAACTACCTTTCGAGCCGCCTGTTAGATCAGGCGGCTCTTTTTTTGTCCCCGCGGCAAAACATCCGAAATTTAAGTCTTGTCAAAGTGGATACGGTTGCGGATGTTTGCCGTCCCTCCCGCCAAAAACACTTTGTCGAGCCTAGCTCCGGAGTGTTTATTCGCCCGGTCCTCGTGACCGGGCGATTTTTTTGCCCCGACGGGAGCGAGCGATTTCTTGGATCCAAACCACCGGATCAGGGGCACGCTATTACAGGGCAGGGGAGGCCCGTATCAGTCCTACTGAAGAAAGAATTGCGCAGAATTAATTTCGGGACTTGTCAAAGCGGAAATAAATCTGTGCGATCTTCCTCCTTTTCCTCTTCTTAGCACGTTTCCCACTCCGTGGAAGGGTGCTTCTCATATCACGAATCTGACTCCTTCCGAAAGGGGCCGGAATCGTGACAGTCTCTTTTTCGCCATAAATTGCTTGATCGCCTTATGGCGGGTCTTCACTTTTCGCCTCTTTTCTCAAAATAACTCCCTCGTTTTAACCATGCCGACCATCAACCAACTCGTGCGCAAAGGCCGCCGCCAAATCGTGGCGAAGTCCAAGTCGCCGGCCCTTGACGCCAACCCCTTCCGCCGCGGCGTCTGCGTGCAGGTCATGACCCGCACCCCGAAGAAGCCGAACTCGGCCATCCGTAAGGTTGCCAAGGTGCGCCTCACCAACGGCAACGAGGTCATTTCCTACATCCCCGATGAGGGACACAACCTTCAGGAGCATAGCATTGTGCTCGTGCGTGGCGGTCGCGTGAAGGATCTCCCCGGTGTGCGTTATCACATCGTCCGTGGCGCCTTGGATGCCACCGGCGTCGAAAAGCGCCGTCGCTCCCGTTCCAAATACGGCGTCAAGCGACCCAAAGATAAGAAGTAACTTTTATTGATTTCCGACCATGTCACGTCGCCATAGAGCCACCAAGCGTAAGGTAACCCCGGACGCCCGTTATAACAGCCCTCTCGTCGCCCACCTCGTCAACGTGGTGATGCTCGATGGTAAAAAGAGTCTCGCTGAGCGCATCGTCTACGGTGCGTTCGAGAAGGTTTCCGAGAAGCTCGAAAAGGGCGATCCCGTGGATCTGCTGATCGGTGCATTGGAGAATGCCCGTCCCCGCCTCGAGGTGAAGAGCCGCCGCGTGGGTGGTGCCACCTACCAGGTGCCGGTTGAAATCTCTTACGAGCGCCAAGAGTCCCTCGCCCTGCGTTGGATCGTTAACGCCGCTGGCTCCCGCAAGGGAATCACCATGCGTGACGCTCTCGCCAATGAAATCATCGACGCCTACAACAACACGGGTGGCGTCGTGAAGAAGAAGGAAGACACGCACAAGATGGCCCAGGCCAACCGCGCGTTTGCTCACCTCCGTTGGTAAGGAACCTTTTCTAATGTCTTCCGAAATCCCAGAGATTAAAGTCGTCACCGAACGCTCCAAGGCGTCTCCGGTTAACTCGAAAGAGCGTCCGTTCCCGTTGGAATGGACCCGCAACATCGGCATCGCTGCCCACATCGATGCCGGCAAGACGACCACGACTGAGCGTATCCTCTTCTACTCCGGTGCCGTGCATAAAATCGGCGAAGTCCATGAGGGTGACACTGTCACTGACTGGATGGCTCAGGAGAAAGAGCGCGGTATCACCATCACCGCCGCGGCGATTTCCTGTGCTTGGGACGCCTCCTGCGGTCCTTGGCAGGGCATCAAACAGCGCATCAACATCATCGACACGCCCGGTCACGTGGATTTCACCGCCGAAGTGGAGCGTTCCATGCGGGTGCTCGACGGCGCGGTCGCCGTTTTCTGTGCCGTTGCCGGGGTGCAACCCCAGTCGGAAACAGTTTGGCGCCAGGCCAACAAATACGGGGTGCCCCGTCTCGCGTTCATCAATAAGATGGACCGCGTCGGTGCCGACTACTTCACCGCGGTGAAGGAAATGCGCGAAAAGCTGGGCGCTAACGCCCACCCGCTTTGTATCCCGATCGGCGCGGAAGACAATTTCTCCGGCGTGATCGATCTCGTCCAAAACGTGGCCTACATTTTCGGCACGGAAAAGGACACGCTCGGACTCGAGCCCGTCACCTCGGAAATCCCGGAGGATTACAAGGAGCAAGCCGCGGAATACCGTGAGAAGCTCATCGAGGCCCTCTCCGATTTCGATGACAACCTTGCTGAGAAGTATCTCGGTGGTGAGGAAATCGAAGTGGAAGAGCTGATGTTCGCCGTCCGCAAGGCCACCATTTCCCTCGAGTTCACCGGCGTGATGCCCGGTTCCGCGTTCAAGAACAAAGGCGTTCAGCGTCTGCTCGACGCGGTCGTGAATTATCTGCCCAGCCCGATCGACCTTCCGCCGATTTCCGGCGAAGACTCCGAGGGCGAAAAGGTCATCGCTGAGGTCGACGACGCCGGCAAGCTGGCTGGTCTCATCTTCAAGCTCTGGACCGATCCGTTTGTCGGTAAGCTCGTGTTCTACCGGGTTTACACCGGGCAGATGAAGCGTGGCGCTCCGGTCTACAACCCTCGCACCCGCAAGTCCGAGCGCGTCTCGCGTCTCGTGCTCATGCGGGCGATGGACCGCGACGAAATCGATGTAGCCTATTCCGGTGATATTTGCGCCGTCGTGGGGGTGAAGGACATCATCACGGGAGATACCCTGTGCGATGCCGACTTCGACATTCGTCTCGAGCCCCCGTCATTCCCGGAACCGGTTATCGCGATGTCGATCGAGCCGAACTCGAAGGCCGACCAAGAGAAGATGAGCACCGCGCTCCAACGTCTCGTGGCCGAGGATCCGACCCTCTCCGTCAAGACCGACGAAGAAACTGGTCAGACCATCCTTGCGGGTATGGGTGAGCTTCACCTCGACATCATTATCGACCGCATGAAGCGGGAGTTCAAAGTCGAAGCCACCACCGGTAAGCCGCAAATCGCCTACCGCGAAACCATTCTCGCCAACTCCGAAGGTGAAGGCAAATTCGTCCGCCAGTCCGGTGGTAAGGGACAGTATGGCCACGTGGTCATCACCATGGAGCCCAACGAAAAGGGTAAGGGCATCGAGGTCGTCAACAAGATCGTTGGCGGTGTCATCCCGAAGGAATTCATCAAGCCCACCACCGACGGTCTCATGGAGGCCTGCAACAACGGTGTGGTCGCCGGTTATCCCGTCGTGGACGTGAAGATGACCATCATCGATGGTTCCTTCCACCCGGTCGACTCCTCGGAAATCGCCTTTAAGATGGCTGGCATCTTCGCGTTTAAGGAAGCGATGAAGAAGGCCTCCCCGATCCTGCTCGAACCGAGCATGGGCGTTGAGATTACGACACCGGAAGAGTTCCAGGGCGACCTCATCGGCGACATCAACCGTCGTCGTGGCCAAGTCAACGGCATGCAAAGCAAAGCCGGTGCCGCCATCGTCGATACGCATGTTCCCCTGGAGATGCTCTTCGGTTACGTGACCGACATCCGTTCCCTCTCGAAAGGCCGCGCCAGTGCAGCCATCACTCCTTCCCACTTTGAGCAGGTTCCGTCCTCGGTTCTCGCCAAGATTGTGGAGGCCTCCACGCAGGCTCCGGCCCGCACTTAATCCAACTTCGTTCTTTATACTGCCATGCAAGGCCAACGCATTCGTATCAAACTCCAAGGCTTCGACTACCGGGTCATCGACCAGTCCGCCCTGGAAATCGTCGAGACCGCCAAGCGCTCCGGTGCCCGCGTGTCCGGTCCCATCCCGCTGCCGACTCGCATCGAGAAGCTCAGCGTCAACCGCTCCCCCCACGTGGACAAAAAGTCCATGGAGCAGTTCGAGACCCGCACGCACAAGCGTCTCATCGACATCATCGAACCCACCGCCCAGACGGTCGACGAGCTCAAGAAGCTCAACCTCCCGTCCGGCGTGGACATCTCCATCAACGTTTAATTTTCACCGGCTTAACCGCCCAGATTCACCAAACCACAACTTTTAGCGGCACCTCCGACGGGCCACCATCCGCCGGAATCGCTAATGTAGGTCTCACTAAACGGAAACCCTCCACCTACCTCTTAGCCCATGATCAATACTATTATAGGTAAAAAAGTCGGCATGACGCAGGTCTACGACGACAACAACGTCCTGATGGCCGTTACCGTTGTCGAAGCGGCCCCTTGCCCTGTCGTGCAGGTCAAGACTGTCGAAACCGACGGCTACAACGCCGTCCAGCTCGGTTACTCCGCCAAGAAGGCGAAGAATACCTCCAAGGCCGAACTCAACCACGCTGCCAAGGCTGGTCTCGAGCTCGCTCCTCGTCTGCTCGACGAAGTTCGTCTCAAGGACGCTCCCGAAGCCAAGCCCGGAGACACCGTCTCCGTGAGTGATTTCTCCGAAGGTCAACTCATCGATGTGATCGGTGTGACCAAGGGTAAAGGCTTCGCCGGGGTCATGAAGCGCTTCCGCGTCGCCGGTGGTCCTGCTTCCCACGGTTCCATGTTCCATCGCCGCATTGGTTCCATCGGCATGTGCCAGACTCCTGGTCGCGTGTTCAAGAATCAAAAGATGCCCGGTCACATGGGCAGCAAGCGCCGCACCGTGCAGAATCTGCGCGTCGTCGGCGTCAACGCCGAGAAGAACCTCATCCTCGTCCGCGGAGCCATCCCTGGCGCCAACGGTGACACGGTGGTGGTTCGCACCGCCATCAAGGGTCAAAAGGCCGCCGCCTAATCAAGGAGACGTAACCCATGAAACTTACCGTATTTTCTCCCGACGCCTCCAGCAGCAGCGAAAAGGAATTCAGCGTCCCTGAGTTCGAAGGCTCCAAAGGCCTGCAAGCGCTCAAGGAAGTCATCGTCGCCATCAACGCCAACAACCGTCAAGGCACCCGCTCGACTAAGACGCGCGGTGAAGTGTCCGGCGGTGGCAAGAAGCCCTGGCGCCAAAAAGGCACCGGTCGCGCCCGTCACGGTTCCACCCGTTCGCCCATCTGGGTCGGTGGTGGTGTCGCTCACGGCCCCCGTCCGCAGGACTTCTCCAAGAAGATCAATTCCAAGGTGAAGGCACTCGCATTCTCCCGCGCTCTCTTCGATCGCGCGGTGGCCGGTGAGATCGCCGTGATCGAAGAATTCGTCACGACCCCGGCCAAGACCAAGGTTGCCAGCGAAATCATCGGTCGCATCGCCCCCAAGGGCCGCGTGCTCCTCGTCGATGCTCCCTTTGCCGAGACCACCGTTCTCGCCGCTCGTAACATTGCCCGCGTCTCCTTCCAGGAAGCCGCGAAGCTCAACGCCCACGACCTCGCGCAATACGCCAAGATCGTCGTCAGCGCCAAGGCCCTCGACGCCATCCTCGCCCGCGCCAACGGAGGTAATAACTAATGCAAGCTGACAAGATTCTCAAAACCCTCCGCCTCACCGAAAAGTCCAACGCGCAATCCGCCGAGTTGGGGCAATACGCCTTTGAGGTTTTCCCGAACGCCAACAAAGCGGCCATCGCTGCGGCGGTGGAAAGCACCTTCAAGGTGACCGTGAAGCGCGTGAACGTGATGAACTACCTCGGCAAGACGACCCGTGGCCGCACCGGCCGTCCGGGTAAGAAGTCCGATTTCAAGAAGGCCATCGTTACGCTCAAGGCCGGCGACAAGATCGAGCTCGTCTAACCCAGCTCTTTAAATTCGGAGACCACATCCCATGGCTATTCAATCTTCCCGTCCGACCACGCCTTCCCAGCGTTTCACCGAGCGTTCCTCGACCAAGGGCCTCACCAAGAAACGTCCGGAAAAGGCGTTGACCGAGCCCAAGCCCAAGACCGGCGGCCGCAATTCCTACGGTCGCATCACGTCCCGCCGTCGCGGCGGAGGGCACAAGCAGCTCTACCGCATCATCGACTTCAAGCGTCTCGACAAGATGGACGTGACCGCCGAGATCATCGCGATCGAATACGATCCGAACCGTTCGGCTCACATCGCTCTGCTCGAGTATACCGATGGCGAAAAGCGTTACATCATTGCTCCCAACGGCCTCGTCGTTGGTGACAAGATCGTAGCCGGCACCACGGCGACCATCCTCGATTTTAACGTCGGTAACAACTACCCGCTGAACATCATCCCGCCCTCCACCAAGATCCACTGTGTGGAGCTCCTGCCCGGTAAGGGTGCCCAGATCGCTCGCGGCGCGGGCACGGCTGCCGAGCTCGTGGCGATGAACGAAGACGGTTACGCGCAAATCAAAATGCCTTCCGGTGAGATTCGTCTCGTCCACGGCAAGTGCCGCGCAACCATTGGTGAAGTCGGCAACGACGACCACAATCGCATCTCCCTCGGTAAAGCCGGCCGCAGTCGCTGGCTCGGCCGTCGCCCCCGCGTCCGCGGTATGGTGATGAACCCCGTCGATCACCCCAACGGTGGTGGTAACGGCAAGTCCAAGGGTGGTGGCGGTGGCCAACATCTCGTGTCCCCGTGGGGTCAGCTCGCCAAGGGCTTCCCGACCCGGAGCCGTTCCAAGGCCTCCAACAGCCTCATCCTCGTCCGCAAGAACGGCCAGAAGCCGCGCGGCAAGAAATAATCAACTGATCTTCTTTCCTCATGGCACGCTCCATCAAAAAAGGCTTCTTCGTCGACTATCACCTGATCGAGAAAATCGAGAAGGCCAACGCCAACGGCGGCTCCAAAAAGCCGATCCAGACCTGGTCCCGACGCTCCACCATCACTCCTGAGTTCGTTGGATTCACTTTCAACGTCCACAACGGCAAGCAATTCACCGCCGTCTACGTCACCGAGAATATGGTTGGCCACAAGCTCGGTGAATTCGCTCCCACCCGTGCGTTCCGCACCCACGGTGGCATGACCCGCAAGGAATAACCCACCGTTCGTTTTACTGTTTCTAATCAATAATCAAAAGGGCAGGGCGCTTCATTTCGGAATCGCTGCTGTCGCCCCTCCCGGGGAATCCCCGTAATAAACCATGGAAGTTCAAGCTCTCACTCGCTACGCGCGCATGTCGCCGCAGAAGATGCGTGAAGTGTCCCGCACCATCCAGGGCCGCAAGGCTCCGGAGGCGGTCGCTTTACTGTCCGTCATTCCGCGCAAGTCCGCCCGCCTCATCGCCAAGACGCTCAACAGCGCGATCGCCAACGCCGAAAACAACAACAACGTCTCGGCCGACGATCTCATCGTGCACCGTGCTCTCATTGAGCAGGGTCCCGTGCTCAAGCGTTTCAAGGCTGGTGCCCGGGGCACCGCCAAGCCGCGTCGCAAGCCTCTCTCCCACATCCGCATCGTCCTCTCCGACGGTGCCAACACCTGATTCTTCCATGGGCCAAAAAACCAACCCCATCGGCTTCCGTCTGGCCGTCCGCCGCAACTGGCAATCCCGCTGGTTCGCCACCAAGAAAGATTTCCCCACGCTGCTGCGTGAGGACGCGCTGATCCGTGAGAAACTCATGGAAAAGCTCAAGCAGGCCTCGGTGCCGCGCATCTTCATCGAGCGCGCCTCCAACCGCGTCCGCGTCAAGATCTACACCGCCCGTCCGGGCATCGTGATCGGCCGCAAGGGCCAGGAAATCGAGAAGATCAAAGACGATCTCTCCAAGCTCACCGGCAAGGAGATCCTCCTCGATATCCAGGAGGTCAAGAAGCCCGAGATCGAAGCCCAGCTCGTCGCCGAGAATGTCGCCCTCCAGCTCGAGCGTCGCATCGCCTTCCGCCGCGCGATGAAGCGCACCGTTGAAATCGCCATGGCGCTCGGCGCCGAAGGTATCCGGATCCAATGTTCCGGTCGCCTGGGTGGTTCCGACATCGCTCGCCGCGAATGGCAGCGCAAGGGCCGCGTTCCTCTGCATACCCTGCGGGAGAACATCGATTACGGCTTCACCGAAGCCAACACCGTCTACGGCAAGATCGGCGTCAAGTGCTGGATCTGTAAGCCGGAAGCTGACAGCAACGTGCCCGCCTAACCCGCCGCGCTGAACCCTTATTTAGGAGACAACTACTATGGCTCTCGCTCCCGCCCGCACCAAATACCGCAAAGTCATGAAGGGCTCCCGCGCCGGCAACGCCAAGGGTGGCAACACCATTGCGTTCGGCGAATTCGGACTCCAATCCCTGACTCGCGGCGGTATGACTGGCCGTCAAATTGAAGCCGCTCGTATCGCGATCAATCGCCACATGAAGCGCAAAGGAAAGATCTGGATCCGGGTCTTCCCCCACAAACCGATCACCAAGAAACCCGCCGAAGTCCGCATGGGCTCCGGCAAAGGCTCCGTCGATCACTACGAAGCCGTCATCAAGCCCGGCGCCATGCTCTTCGAGATCGCTGGCGTCCCGCAATCCATCGCCAAGGAGGCCTGCCGCCTCGCCGACGCCAAGCTGCCGTTCCACTGCCGCTTCGTCGTGCGCGACCAATCCGTCTAACCCTCTCTCGATCAACTAGTATGAAAGCAAAAGATATTCGCGAATTGGCTCCGGCCGAGATCGAGACCCGTCTCCGCGAGACGCGTGAAGCTCTGGTGCAACTGCGTATGCGCAAGCACACCGGCCAGATCGAAAAGCCGCACCAGCTGCGCGAGCTCCGCAAGGACATCGCCCGCATGGAGACCATCATCAACGAGAAGCAATCCGCGGCCGCCTAAGGTCGCCCTCAAAGCCATGTCCACAACGACTCGCAACGCCCGTCAGACCCTCATCGGAATTGTCACCAGCCGCTCCGGCGACAAGTCCGTCAAGGTCACCATCCCTTTCAAGATCCCGCACCCGCGCTACAAAAAGGTCATTAACCGTAAGACCATCGTCCACGTGCACGATGAGAAGAACGAGACCCACGTCGGCGACAAGGTCGAGATCATGGAAACCCGTCCCCTCAGCCGTCTGAAGCGCTTCCGCGTTCTGCGGATCGTCACGCTCTCCGCCGACGTCGAAGTCGCCGCCGCTCGGGCTGCCGCTGAAGCCAAGCAGGGCGAAGTCGCTCCCGCCGCTTCCGTCGAGGGTGTCGAAGGTGACACCAAGGACGCCTGAACCGGCGCCCAGCTCAGAAAGGTCAAACCATGATTCAACTTCGTTCCATTCTCCAGATTGCCGACAACACCGGCGCCCGTAAGGCCAGCATGAGCTCCAAAAAGGGAGCTGGTCGCCAGATCGCAGGTGTTGGCGACATCATCACCGTCAATATCAAGGATAGCTCCACCGATGCCTCGGTGAAGAAGGGTGAGGTCACCAAGGCCGTCGTCGTTCGCACCAAGGCACCCATCCGCCGCGCGGATGGCAGCTACCTTCGTTTCGACTCCAACGCCATCGTGATCATCAATCCTGATGGTAATCCCAAAGGCACCCGCATCTTCGGTCCTGTCGCTCGTGAACTGCGCGCGAAGAACTTCATGAAGATCATCTCGCTCGCACCGGAGGTCCTCTAACATGCAGAAATTCCATATCAAACGCGGCGACGAAGTCGTCGTCATCGCCGGCGCCAACAAGGGCAAAACGGGCAAAGTGCTCGAACTCCTCGGTGCCAAGCAACGCGCTCGCGTTGAAGGCGTCGCCATGATCAAGCGTCACGTCCGCAAGTCCGAAGAGAACCCCAACGGGGCCATCGTCGACCGCGAAGGCTCGGTGCACGTCTCCAACCTCATGCTCAAGAGCAAATACGACGCGTCCTCCAAGCGTGCACCCGTCGCTGCTGCTGCTCCCGCCGAATCGTAAAATCCGCCACGGGAAGGTCTCCGGTAATCTCCTTGCCAAGTCTTCCCGCACCTTGCGTTACTCGTCTCCTTTTTCCCGTAACTACTCATTTACCGCCGTTGGGTCAGAACTCCAACGACACTTGCCATGAGCTCTCCCTACATTCCCGCCCTCAAGACGCATTATCTTGAGAAAGTCGTCCCCGCTCTCACCGAGAGCCAGGGATACAAGAACCCGCACCAAGTTCCCGGTGTGGTCAAAGTTTCCATCAACACCGGCTTCGGCACGGATCTGGACAAGAACCAGATCAAGGACGTGTTGACGGATCTGACTACCATCGCGGGCCAGAAGCCCGTGACCGCCAAGGCGCGGAAATCCGTGGCGAACTTCAAGCTGCGCCAAGGCCAGATCGTGGGTGCCCACGTTACCCTGCGCGGCGATAACATGTGGGACTTCCTCTACCGCCTCCTCAGCGTGGCACTCCCGACCATCCGCGACTTCCGCGGGGTCCCGCCTCGTCTGGACGGGCAGGGTAACTACACCATCGGTATTGAGGATTACTCCATCTTCCCGGAAATCTCCGTCGAGAACGTCAAGCGCGCCCTCGGTTTTGATATCACCATCGTCACCACGGCCAACACCGACGACGAAGGCCGTGAACTCCTTTCCCTCCTCGGCATGCCGTTCCGTCGCCCCGAGCCCGCCCAAGCCGCCTAATCTTCTTTCGCCATGCCGAAAACCTCCGCAATTCATCGCAATATCAAGCGCCAGAAGATGGCCGACAAGTATGCCGCCAAGCGGGCCGAACTGAAGGCCATGCTGGTGAACCCCGACGCCACCGACGAAGAGTTCTTCGCCGCGCAAAAGGGTCTGCAAAAGCTGCCGCGTAATTCCTCGCCCGTCCGCGTGAAGAACCGCTGCGCCCTGTCCGGTCGCCCCCGCGCCTACATCCGCAAGTTCGGGGTATCCCGCATTACTTTCCGCGAGCTCGCTCTCGCCGGCAAGATCCCGGGCGTCATCAAGTCCTCCTGGTAACCATCTCTTTTCAACTTTCAGCCCGTGGGGGTTCGTCCTTCTTCCGAGGACACGGATATGACCCACTGGCCGAGACTAAAAACATCCACCCATGACCGATCCAATTGCTGATCTCCTAACGCGACTGCGCAACGCCAGCCGGGCCAAGCTCGACGAGTGCACCATGCCTCACTCGAAGCTCAAGGCGAGCCTCGCCGGCATCCTCAAGTCCGAGGGCTACGTCAACGACGTGTCCGAAGGCACCGACGAAAGGGGCCACAAGACCCTTATCGTCTCCATGAAGTATGTCGGTGGCACTCCGGCCCTCACGGGTCTCAAGCGTGTCTCGACCCCCGGCCGTCGTCTCTACTTCGGCTACAACGATATTCCGCGAGTGCTCAATGGCTTGGGCATCAGCATCCTCTCGACCTCCCAAGGTCTGATGAAAGACCAGGATTGCCGCCGCAACAAGGCCGGTGGCGAGCTCCTGTGCAACATCTGGTAATCAGGAGAACGCAACATGAGCCGTATCGGTAAACAACCCATTCCCGTCCCGGAGAAGGTCAAAGTCGACATCTCCGGTCAGACCGTGACCGTCGAAGGTCCCAAGGGAAACCTCTCCAAGACGTTCAACAACGCCGCGACCGTCGTGTTCGAAGACGGTGAGATCAAGGTCTCCCCCTCCGATTCCACCCGCTTCGCCAATGCCATGTATGGCACGGCCCGCTCGATCATCGCCGGTATGGTGATCGGCGTGACCGAAGGCTTCGCCAAGGACCTCGAAATCTCCGGCGTTGGTTTCAAAGCCGTCCTCAAGGGCAGCACGCTCGACCTCGCGTTGGGCTACTCCCACCCGATCCTTTATCCGGTTCCGGATGGCATCAAGGTCACCGTCACCGACCAGACCAAGGTCAAGGTCGAGGGCGTCGACAAGCAACTGGTCGGCGAAGTCGCCGCCAACATCCGTTCCTACTACCCGTGCGAGCCCTACAAAGGTAAGGGCGTCAAATACGCCGGTGAGCGTGTCCGCCGCAAGGAGGGCAAGACCGTCGCCTAATCGGCAGAAAGGTAACCGCACCCATGAATTCAAATCACAAAGCCCAACTCCTGCAGAAGCGCAAATGGCGCATCCGCAAGAAGATCAACGGCACCGCCGCGCGTCCCCGCCTGACGGTCAAGTTCTCCGCCAAGCACATCTACGCCCAGGCCATCGACGACGATGCCGGCCAGACGCTGGCTTATCTCTCGAGTCTCGATGCCGACATGCGCAAAGAGAAGCTCGCCGCCAATGTCTCCAGTGCCGAAACCCTCGGCAAGGCCTTCGCCGCCAAGGCGACCGCCGCTGGCATCACCGATGTGGTGTTCGACCGCAACGGCGCCCGTTATCATGGCAAAGTAAAAACCTTTGCCGACGCCGCCCGCGAAGGTGGTCTCAAATTCTAAGCACGACATGGCAATGAGCACTCCCTCAGCTACTCCTCCCTCTTCTGACGCCCCAGCGGGCCAAAACACCGGTCCTGGCGGACCTGGTGGCAATACTGGTCCCGGTGGCCGTGGCCCGGGTGGTCGCGGTCCTGGCGGACGCGGCCCGGGTGGTCGTGGTCCCGGCGGACGCGGCCCGGGTGGTCGTGGTCCCGGTGGCCGTGGTCCCGGCGGTCGTGGTCCTGGTGGCCGTGGTCCCGGTGGTCGTGGTCCCGGCGGTCCCCGTCGCGGTCGTGACAATGGCCCCGCGCAGGACGAAGGTCCCGAACTCTTCGAGAAAGTCGTCTTCATCAACCGCTGTTCCAAGGTGGTCAAAGGTGGCCGT
>CAKZMS010000133.1 GCA_937128785.1 uncultured Opitutaceae bacterium
GATCCATGCACCGAAAACGGTGACCGCGACAATGTAGATTCCGAAGCTGGTAAGGAAAAGGGTAGGAGACATACGGCGAAGAGGAAACGGGGTGGCCGGGCGGGAGAGGGGAATCCTCGGTCCGGCGAAGGGGTAAACGTGGGGCAGACAGTGGGCTCAGGCCCGCACTGTCGAGATTCGATGGAAGTTGCACAGTTAAACCGGGGGAGGTTTCAACCCCGTTCTGGCTTCGTTACGCGAATCGAGAGGAGTTTGCGTGATCGGATATTCACCGGATATTTCCACGCTGACTCGACCCGTGTGGAGTGTAGAGCCGCGAGTTCGATCCGTTAGTCTCAAACATAGCCCCCTTTATCTCATTATGACCACCGCCGTCCCACTCATGACTGATCGCATCGCCATTCTGACCGGAGGCGCGGGCGAAATCGGGAGTGCGTTTGCTCGGGGGCTGTTGGCCGAAGGCGTCAAGGTTGCGATCCTGGATTTGGATGGTCCGAAAGTGGCCGCCCTGGCTGACCAGTTGAGCGAAGGCGGGACGCATGCGGTGATGGGAATCAAGTGCGATGTCATGTCGGCCGAATCGATCAAGACCGCGGAAGCGGAGGTGTCGGCGGCGTGGGGCGCACCGTCCTTTTTGATTAATTGCGCCGGCGGCAACCAACCCGGAGCCACCAGCCAGGCCGAACAGGTGGCGGCCGATCTGTCCAATTTGGACGAGTCCTTTTTTGGCATCGATATCGCGAGCTTTGGCCAGGCGGTTGATCTCAACCTGATGGGCACGGTGTTGCCGTGTTCGGTTATCGGTCGGCGGATGGTCGAGAACGGCGGCGGCGCCATTGTGAACATTTCCTCGATGAACGCCATGCGCCCGCTCACGCGCATCCCCGCTTATGCTGCGGGCAAGAGTGCGGTCACCAACTTCACCGAATGGCTGGCGGTGCACCTGGCCACGGCCAAGGTGCGGGTGAATGCGATCGCCCCCGGGTTTTTCCTGACTGAACAACTCAAGTATCTGGCGTTCGAGGCCGACGGCGAACTGACGCCTCGCTACCAACGCGTCCTGGCCAATACCCCGATGGGGCGATTCGGTGAGCCCGAAGAGTTGATCGGCACCTTGCTCTACCTGTTGTCCGACCAATCCCGATTTGTCACCGGTGCGGTGATTCCCGTGGACGGCGGCTTTAATGCCTACAGCGGCGTC
>CAKZMS010000134.1 GCA_937128785.1 uncultured Opitutaceae bacterium
GGCGACAAAGCCCAGGCTGACGTCATCGCCGATGGCGCCGGCGACCGCGCCCAGCGCAAACGACACGCCGTAGAAGGCCGGGTTCAGGCGACTGGTGTGGCTGTCGAGCTCCCGCAGGCGCTGTTCACACCACACCAGGTGGTCGATCTCTTCCGCTGCGGCTGCACTGGTCAGGTAAGCGTGATCGGCAGCCAGCCGCGCCACGGTAAACTCTGACAGCACACCGCCCGCAGGGGTCAGCGCGTGAATCAACCCGATGCGCCCCACACGCGGCGGGGTGTTGGCACCGAGCGTATCGAGGAATGCCGCTGTCCCCGGACCCTTGATTTCGAACTTCGAGAAAACCGACAGATCCGCCAGCGCCACGCCTTTGGTCACGCAGGTGACCTCTCGCGCTGCGGGGGCAAACCAGTTGGTGCGCTGGAAACTCTCCCGCGCGTGATCGTCGAGCACGTCCGAGACTTCCCAACCAGCTTGGGCCCGCACGAGATTTGCCGCGGCGTCGAATGCCTCTCGGAATGCCGGGACCGTTTCCCGGAGCTGCCGCCCCACGCCGGGTTGGAGGGATCCTTGGCCCGAGAACATGAAGGCTACCTTGGGACGCGTATCAGTGAGCATCGCCGAGTCAGCGTTTTCAGCCAAGTCGCCTAGCGCGGCTTGATCGGCAACCAAAGCACGGTAGGGGAAATCGGCGCGCCCCACTGCATGAGTAAAGGACACGTCATTCCAGCTTTCCCGTGACTGCTGCAAGTGGGCGCGGAGTTGAGCGGCGATCTGCTGCAACGCTGCGGGAGTGCGCGCTGATAGCGGTAGCAGTTCGGGCGGTTCATTCGCATCGGATCCGCCGGACGTCGGCAGCGGAGCCTCCGCCAGCACAATATGCGCATTGGTGCCACCGAATCCGAATGAACTTACGCCGGCCAAACGGGATTGGCCGGCCTGGCGTGGCCAAGGCTGGGCCTCGTTGACGATACGCAAAGGAAGATTCGCCCAATCGATACGCGAAGATGGCGGGGTCGCGTGCAGATGAACCGGCAGCTTTTCATGATGAAGCGCCAGCACGACTTTGATCAGTCCGGCGATTCCTGCCGCCGCTTCACAGTGGCCCAAGTTTGATTTGATCGAGCCCAGCCACAGCGGATTCTCCGCCGGCCGCTCCGCGAATACCGCGCCCAAGGCGTGGGCTTCGATGGGATCGCCCAGAGCGGTGCCGGTGCCATGTGCTTCCAAGTAATCGATCTCCGCGGGCGACGCGCCAGCTTGGTTGAGGGCCGCGTTGATTACGGCTTGTTGAGCCTGTCCATTCGGCACCGTCAATCCACTGGTGCGACCGTCTTGATTGGTCGCCGAACCGCGGATGACCGCCAACACCCGGTCGCCGTCTTGCTGCGCATCACTCAGCCGTTTGAGCACTACGATGCCGCAGCCATCGGATCGACCGAATCCATCGGCCTGATCGCCGAAGGCCTTACAGCGCCCATCCGGGGACAACATCCGGGCCCGCGAGTGATTGACCGAAATGATGGGGTTGAGCTGCAGGTTGACCCCGCCGGTCAGGGCTAGGTTGCACTCGCCGGAGCGCAGGCTTTGGCAGGCCCAATGCACCGCCACCAACGATGAAGAGCAGGCCGTATCCACGGCGACGGCGGGTCCCTGTAAACCGAGGCAGTAAGCGATCCGACCGGCGGCCACACTGTGCGCGTTGCCGGAGCCGACATAGGGGTCGATGCGGTCCAGCCCGCGCTCGCACAGGCGCTGGGCGTAGTCGGAGCTACTGATGCCGATAAACACGCCGACCGCCTCGCCAACCAATCCGTCCGGTGCGATGGCGGCGTGTTCCAGCGACTCCCAAACGGTCTCCAACAACAGGCGGTGCTGCGGGTCGAGGTGAGTCGCCTCGGCGGGAGCGATACCAAAGTGCTGCGGATCGAACCGCGTGACGTCGTCGATAAATCCGCCGCGCTTCGTGCTGATTTTCCCGGCCGATTCCGCGTCGGGATCGTAAAATGATTCCCGATTCCAACGCAACGGAGGGACTTCGCTCGTGGCATCCACCCCCTGTTGCAAAAGCGTCCAAAGTTCGGTCGGCGTCGTGACTCCGCCGGGAAACCGCGTGCCCAAACCCACGATGGCGATCGGTTCCTGGGTGCGCGCCTCTGCCTGCGCGACCTTCGCCTTAAGGCGTCGGATCGCCTCCAGAGCGCGGCGCAACGGGTCCGCGGAAGGGGTGACAGCGGAATCAGCCATTTTGGTAATCACGGGTTCGCGGCGTCACAGGTCCTTCAGTTCATCCTCCAGCAGGCTCGATAACTCATCTTCGTTCAGACGTGCGGTATCTTCTGCCGGTGCGGGAGCGTTGGAGAGTGCGGGAGTCGCGGGGGCGCGAGCGGATTCGCTCGGCGCGAACTGCGCCGAGAGGTATTCGGCCAGCGCGGCGACCGTCGCATGGTCGAACACGATGGTGGAGGGCAGATTCAGCTTCAGCTGCTTCTGCAAGCGGTTGCGGAGTTCCGTGGCCATCAGCGAGTCCATCCCGAGGTCAAAGAAACCCTGTGCGGGATCCACTGAGCCGTTCGATTCCGTGCCGAGCACGGCCCCGAGTTCCCGACTGATCAACTCCCGCAACTCACGGATACGTTTGGTGGGAGGGAGGGCCGCCCAGTCCACTTCGGCAACGACCACGGAATCCTCGATGGCTTCCGCGGCGGGTCCGTCGTCGCGGCGGACTTGATCAAAGAAAGGCGACGCCACCAACGACGCGGGGGTCTCCGACCAAGTGATGGGCAACACTCCGATGTTCGCGGGATTGGCGGCAAGGATTTCGCCGAGCAAGAACCAGCCTTTGGTGGCAGAAATCGATCCGACGCCATGGCGGTGAACCTGAGACGGAACCGCTCGGCGCGCGGCCGCCCCGATATCTGCCCAGGGTCCCCAGTTTATGGATACGGCAGGCAGACCTTGGGCGCGGCGGTGGGCCGCGAGGGAGTCCAACCAACTGTTGGCCGCCGCGTGGTTGGCCTGACCGGGGGTGCCCAAGAGGGCGGTGCTGGAAGAGAAGAGCACGAAGAAGTCCAACGGGAGATCGCGGGTGGCTTTGTGCAGGTGCCAGGCTCCGGCCACCTTCGGTGCCAGCACCGTCTCGAAGCGTGACCAATCCAGCTGGCGCAGAGCGCCGTCATCGAGCACCCCCGCGGAGTGAACCACCCCGCACAGGGGCGGACCCTCGGCCGCAATTTCCGCTAGCAGTCGCGCAACGTCATCCGCTTGCGATACGTCGACCTGCTTAAAACTGACTTGGACATCGAGAGCCTTCAGGGATCCCAAGGCATCACGGGTGGCCGTATCCGCCGGACGTCGAGCGGCCAACACAAGGTGCTTGGCCCCGCGCACGGCCAACCAGCGCGCCAGCGACAACCCGAGTCCACCGGTGCCTCCGATGACCAAGACCGTGCCCTCCGCTGAAACGGAGAATTCGTTGGCGGGTTCCGCCGGTTTTGTTGGCTCAAGCCGAGCGCTGAAACGCGCTCCGCCGCGGAATGCGATCTGGTCTTCCTGATTAGGTTGTTGGAATTCGCGAATCAGTTGATCGACGGCTGCCGGGGCGTCCGCCTCCCAATCGATACGATGTGGGCGCAGCTCAGGATGTTCCTGCGCCAAGGTGCGGGCGAAGCCCCATAGTCCGGCTGCCGCGAGATGAGGGATAATGTCGTCCTCGCGAATCGAAACTGCGCCTTGCGTGACGATCCACCACGGGGCGGGGGTGTCGATGAGCGTGTGCGCGATGGTCAAGGCAACCTGTAGTGGCCCGGCATCGGATCCCGCCGCCTGGGATGCCGGAAAATACACCACGCCGTCCCATGCAGCTGGCGAGGAAAGGGGCTCCAGTTTATCGACCGGGGTGATGACGATCTCGGCCGGCTCAGCGAGGAATTGTTCGGCGTGAGCGGAGTCGATTTCACCAATGAACAGCCAGCGTCCCGTCAGCCCGGTTGCGGATTCCGTTTGGGCGGTGGCGGTGGCCGTCAGCAAGGCCTGTTGGCGGAAGACTTCGCCGGCCGATTCGGGCAATTGATGAGCCTGAGCGCCGGTAAAGCCGTTGGCTTGGAACTGCTCGAGCCATTGACCTGTTCCGATCAAAGGATGCCCCGGGCGGAGGTCATGGTCGGTGAACCGCCACCAACCGTCCGTGAGGCCAAAAATCAGGTCCAGGGTCGCGGCGGGTGAAGTGATCTCGATGAGCGCAATCTGGCCACCCGGCGCGAGCAGGCGGTGCGCGTGCCGAAGGGACTGGCACAGGTCGGCCGTGGCGTGGATCACATTTGCCGCGATGATCAGATCAAATTCCCCGCGGGAGAATCCTTGTTTGAGCGGATCTTGTTCGATGTCCAGAACCCGACAGCTGAGGTGAGGAACATCCCGGAATCGGGCCTTGGCTTGTTGCAGGAAAAGCGGGGAAACGTCCGTGAAGGTGTAGTCGACGGCTCGATCACCCAAAGCGGCCAACACTGCGACGGTCGTGGCGCCGGTGCCTGCTCCGATTTCCAGAATCCGCAGCGGTTCGTCCGAGGGTGGCGTCGCCGTTGCCACCCAAGTGGCCATGAGATCATTGCAGGACCGGGCGATCGGGTTGTTGCTGTAAAGGTCGGCGGCCGTGGGTGAAACATCGGCGGGGAACAGCAGGCTGAGCGGGTCGACCTCGCCGGCGAGCACGGCGGCGAGCGCGGTGCCACATCGTTCCAGCATCCGGATCTCGGCGGTGGCATCGGGTTGGTCGGCCAACAGTTGTTCGAGCAGTTCGGCGGGAGTGCGGTCGCTGGCAGCGCCTACCACCAACTGGGGCAATCGGGTCCAGAGTCGTCGATGCCCGGCAACGACGCGTGCGCCATCTCCCAGTGCCTTGATCGCGTTGGCGGCGTAGGTGGCAGCGAGTTGTTCCAACGCGGGCAACACGTCCCGGTAGGCTGGCCCGGCATGACGGGATGCGGCACTGGCGGCGCGTTGGGTCACTTGGTCAGCGGCGGCTTCGATCTGAAATTCCAGCAGACTGCGGTCGCGACGGGGCTGGGGTGCCCACGCGATGTGATGCAACCACTCCCGAGTGGCTTCGTATTGAGGGCGGGGGAAGGCCCAAAACCGACGTTCGCCGCGGATGCGTTTTTGCGGCAGAGGCAGGGTGTCGCGGTCGGCGGCCGGGGCCTCCTCCAGAATGAGATGCGCGTTGGTGCCGCTTACGCCGAATGAGCTGAGACCAGCTCGACGGGGGCGTCCAGAGTCGGGCCAATTTTGATGGTCCTGTGTTACCTTGATCGGCATTTCATCCCAAGCGATTCGCGTCGACGGAGTGTTGCAATGCAGGTGGCGAGGAAGCTGTCGGTGCCAGAGGGAAAGCGCGACCTTGAGCAATCCCGCGATGCCGGCAGCGGACTCGAGGTGGCCCAGGTTGGATTTGACCGAGCCGAGCAACAGCGGGTGCTCCGGCCTTCGATTTGCCCCGTAGACCTCGGCCAGGGCATTGACCTCGATGGGGTCTCCCAGAGAGGTGCCGGTCCCGTGAGCTTCCACATAATCGATCTCCTCGGGAGTCAACCGGCTGGCGGCGAGGGCCGATTGCAACAGGGCGCGTTGAGCCGCGCCGTTTGGCACCGTGAATCCGGAGGAAGGGCCGTCGTGGTTGATCGCTCCACCACGGATGGTGGCAAGGATGACATCGCCATCGCGTTGGGCGTCGGATAGTCGTTTGAGCACGATCAGTCCACCTCCCTCACCCCGACCGTAGCCATCGGCCGCGTCATCAAAGGTCTTACAACGGCCATCCGCTGCGAGCATCCGCGCCCGCGACAGAGCCGCGAATGAGTCGGGCATCACCATGAGGTTTACGCCACCGGCGAGAGCCACGTTACATTCCTGTTGGCGCAGGCTTTGGCAGGCGATGTGAACGGAGGTGAGCGATGACGAGCAAGCGGTGTCGACGACCATGCTCGGGCCCCTCAATCCGAGTTGATGTGAGAGTCTGCCGGCCGCGCTGTTGGGGGCGTTGCCGGTGATGAAGTAAGCGTCCAACGGACGGTGATGTTGGTGCTCCCGCAACAGATGGGCGTAGTCGCCGCTGGTGATGCCAACGAAGACACCAGTCAGGTTTTCCGTGAGGCGGTCCTGCAGTTGTCCCGCGCTGTCGAGGGCTTCGTGGGCGACCTCCAATAAAAGCCGGTGTTGCGGATCGAGGGCAATCGCTTCCCGGGGAGAGATATTGAAAAGCTCCGCATCGAATCGGTCGATCTCGGACAGAAAGCCGCCGCGTCGCGTGCTTATCTTGCCGGTGGCCTCGGGATCGGAGTCGTAGAGCGCATCGATGTCCCATCGATCAAGCGGCATCTCCGTGGTCGTGTCCACGCCCCCGGCCAACAGGCGCCAATACGTCTCAAGGTCACGAGCTGGTCCGGGGAATCGGCAGCCCGCCCCGATGATGGCAATGGGCTCGGAACGTTTTCGTTCGCTGGCCTCCAGTTTGGCCGCCGCTTCGTCCAGCGCGTTGAGCAGCCGGAGCTGTTTCTCCTGGGCAGACGATGGGGATGGTGCGGACATGGTCGGATGAGAGAGGGCGGGGTGAGGCCTTAGATGCGATGCAACCGCGGAGGCAGATCGGCGATACGGGGCGCGCAGCGAACCGCATGGGAGGGGGCGTCGCCGTTTGATTCGAAGGCCATCTCTATGGCGACTCCGTCGAGTTCAAAACCACCCTCGGGGCGGGGCCAAAGGGGCGTCACGGGTGGCCCGGCCAAAGCGAGTCCCTGCTCATTGAGAATGAACTCCCAGACGTCCTCGGCGCCCTCGGCTCGATACCGTCCGACGTGTTGACTCCAAGCGGGATCTGCGGGCGGCGCATCCATGGGGGGAAGTTTCAGAAATTCGGTGATCTCAAGATTGCGTTGATCCCAGTCTCCGGCCTGCGGATTGAGGATGAGCGACTCACCGGTAAACCGCGAAACCAACGCGTTGCACTGCCGCTGCTGACGAGCAAAACACGAGAGCGCCTGGGGCCAGGAGTTGATCTGCTCCTTTTGCCCCAGCGGTGTGGCGGCGAAATGCGAGACCACAAAATCGGTGAACCATTCGCCGCGCTCCCGTGCCGTGTGCTCCACGGCCGCGACGGGGTCCTCCGGGCGAAAATAAACCAGTGCGATATCGTGGGGCGCCAGCGCTGCCAGGGTGTCATCGAACACCGCGTTGATGGCGGCGGTCGGGGCATCGAGCAGCAATTGGGTGCCCACGGCAGCCTGGAACAAGGTGCCTTCGAAGATGATCGTTTCGTCGGAGTTTTCCGTCAGCTGCCGGGCAAGGTTTCGGTAGTGGTCCACGCCGCGGGTGAGGAGATCAGGATCAGCATCCGCGCGTTGTTCGCGCAGCGCGCGGGTCGCGTCCTCGGTGTAAATGGGATGATCCTTTTCGTGCTCAAAAACCCAGCGCGCGGCATAACCGTGCTTCCTCAAATGGAGGCTGATCCGCTGAGCGGTGGTCGACTTGCCACAACCGGGCAAACCGTCGACGAAAATGACGCGGGGCATTGGGGGGTTCATCGGCTCAATCGTCCCGGGTGAGTGCTTCCAAGCGCGCCAACCGGGCATCCAAGGCGGCGTCGATTTCCGCGGCGGTAGCTCCGTCTTTTACGGCGGGCGGAGGCGTTGATGATGTCGGCGGCTGGGTGGGCGGTGGGGCGGCCTGAGGCTCCGACCACAGTTTGGCGATCAGGAATGCGGTCAGGGCGTTGATGTTGTTGTGATCAAAGGCGAGCGTGGCGGGCAGCGGAACGCCCAGCGACTTGACCAATCGGTTACGGAATTCCATCGCCAGCAATGAATCGATACCAAGGTCGAAGAAGCCGTCCTTGGGATCGGGGAGTCGGCCGGAGGCGCGACCCAACAAGTCGGCCAGCTCTGCTTGCAACCACGCAACGATGGCCGGAGAGCGCGTTTCGCTTTCCATCTCCGCCCATTCGCCCACCAGTGCGGTCGGTCCGATATTGATCGCCGTCGCGGACGGGTCGGTCGAGCTGCCCAGCTCGCTGAGCAGGGGTTTGGGGCGTTGCATCTCGATAAGTTCACGGAGCCGATCCCAGTCAACTCGAGCGATGATGTGTTGGGCTTGGTCCGCGGCGAGGGCGGCACCGAGGAAACTGAGGTGAGTGGCGGAATCGAGCGCTGTGATGCCCATGCGTTCAAGCAAGTCCTGTTCCTCCTGACCGGCCATGCCACCGCCGGCCCAAGGTCCCCAATTCAAGGTGGTGGCGGCCAATCCGCTGCCGCGACGCAAACTGGCGAGCGCGTCGAGATAGCGATTCGCCGCGCTGTATTGCAGCTGAACTTCCGAGCCCCAAACCGAGGCGATTGACGAAAAGAAAACCAGGAACTCCAAATCTCGCCCGATGGTGCTTTCATGCAAAACGCGCCCGCCCTCAACTTTGGGATGGAGGACCTTGGCCATCGATTCGGGGGTCACTTCTGCCAGTGGTTCGTTGAGTTTCACTCCCGCCGCATGGATGATGCCGCGGACGGGATGTCCCGAGGTATCAGCTTCATCGAGAAATGCCCTGACCGCGGTTGGATCGGTGACATCCATGGCCAGGTAGGTCACCTCCGCACCTTGACTTTGCAGGTCAGTGATCGCGGCTTCACCCGTCGCATCCATTCCGCTTCGACCGGAGAGAACCAGGCGACGGGCGCCTTGTTCAATGAGCCATTGGGCTGTTTGCCGTCCGATTGCGCCCATTCCGCCGGTGATCCAGTAGGTCGCGTCCGCGGACAGTTCGATGGGACCGGCGGTCGGAATCTCGCGGGGCTTCACGCGGGCGACGTAACGCTCGGTTCGAAGCGCGATTTGATCTTCCTCCGAGCCGGCGGACAGCTCATCGGCTAATGCCGAACCCTGGTCCTCTTCGCCGCGGGGGGAGAGATCAATCAATCCGCCCCATCGTTCCGGGTGCTTGAGGGCAAAGGACAGACCCATGCCCCAAACGGCGGAGCCCGGGAGTTGAATCGCGTCGGCTTCGTCGGCGTTAACTGCCACCACACCTCGCGTCACGATGTGACGTCGAGCGGGGTTTTCCAAGGCGGCCACACCTTGCAGGGTCTTGAGGGCCCGCTGACATTCCTGATCAGCCGAACCGGAGCCCACCAGGTGGACGACCCGTTGCCACGCGCCGGGTTTAAACTCTGGGAGCTCGTCGACGTTGTGTCCGGCGGCTCCGAGCCAGGAAGCAAGATCGGCATCCTCGCCCACGATCAACCAATCGACGGGAGCGGCGGTGGCGCGGGAGGCGTTGAGCGGGTGGGGTTTCCACGCAAGCTCGTAGCTGCAGTCAGACGGGATCTGGCGATGAGTGATTCCGCTGGACTGGCGCGGCGCAACATCGACGGCTGTATCAGAAAACCAATGACGCCGTCGTTGAAAGGGATAGGTGGGGAGGGCGAGGCGGGTCTGCTGGTGGCCGGCCTGCACCGCAGACCATAATAGAGGGGCTCCCGCGACCCAGGCGCGGGTCGCGGCTTTCAGCAGGGTGGTCCAATCTGAAGTGCGGGGTTGCAGGCTGGTGAGCCAATCCACGCTGTGGTCGGGCCACGATTGAGCGGAAAGCGCGGACAGCAGATTGCGTGGTCCTACTTCGATGATCAGCTCACAGCCGGTCTCAGCCAACGTCTGCGCAGCCGACTCCCAGCGGACAGGTTGGCGGATCTGGTCGACCCAGTAGTCGGCGGTTGCGATCGCGTCGTCTGCGACCTTACCCGTTTGGGAAGAAACGAAGGTCAACTTGGCCGGGCGCATGGTGGTCGCCTCGGCGGCCGTGCGAAACTCCGGCAGCATCGGCTCCATCTCGACTGAGTGATACCCTTGTTTGACGGACAAGGTGGCGGTGGAGAGGTCAGCTTTTTCGGCGGCTTGGCAAGTGGCCGCGACTGATGCTGCCGAACCCGTGACCACGGTTTGCCGGGCGCTGTTGTAGGCGCCGATTTCTGCGTTGTGAGCTTTCGCCAAGGCTTCTACTTCGGCAGCCGACGCGCGAATCGCTGCCATCGCGCCGGTCTCGCCCAAGTCACCCATCAAGCGTGCCCGCGTGATCAAAAGGCGTAGGGCTGACTCCAAGTCCATGATCCCAGCCAGCACGGCCGCGGCATATTCACCTACGCTGTGTCCGGCCACGGCGGTGGGTTGGATGCCCCAGGACTGCCAAGTCTTGGCCAAGCTGTATTCGAGGGCAAACAGCGATACTTGGGCGAATTCGGTTTGTCCGACCTTCGTCGAATCATCGAGGGCTTCAATGACGTCCCAGCCGGCAATGGCTTGAATCAGGGTGCGGCAGGTATTCAGCGCCTCAGTAAACGCTGGGCAGCTATTCCGTAATTCGCGGCCGGCCTCCGCGTAGAGGGAGCCTTGGCCGGAGAAAAGGAATCCAATTTTGGGCGCGCGATGGGGAGGAGCCACGCGATCGGCGGAGCTGAGTTGCTCGGCGGCACTTAACGCGTCGGGAGCGACGATCGCCACGCGATGATCAAACTCTGCGCGGCCAACCGTGGTCGTGGGGGCGGCGTTGCGCCATTGCGCCGCGACCATCGTTTTGAGAAATGCGCGGTGTTGCTCGATCATCTGGTCGAGCGCGGCGGGATCCCGAGCGGAGAGAACGTAGGGTTCGGCCGGGCGTTGGGGCGTGGCGGCTTCCGACGCCGAGGCGACCGGCGCGGAGGCGAGCACGACATGAGAATTGGCGCCGCCAAAGCCGAAGGAACTCACACCGGCCCAGCGTTGAGGCGCGTCCCACGTGATGGATTTCGCGGGCAGTCTTAATTCGGCGGCGGCCTCGGCCAGGTGAGGGTTGATGTTCTGGCAGTGGAGATTGGCTGGAATCTTGCCGTGGTGCAGGGCCAGCACGGTTTTGATGAGTCCCACGATGCCGGCGGCCGCTTCCAGATGGCCGACTTGCGATTTTACCGCCCCGACCACGCAGGGTGGGGTATCGGCGGCGCGGTCCTCGGTTAGAACCGCGTGCAGCGCGTTGAGTTCGATGGGGTCGCCGAGCGATGTGCCGGTCCCATGACTTTCCACATAAGAAATCTGGGAGGAGGCCACGCCGGCGTCGCGCCACGCTGCTTTGATCACGGCTTGTTGGGCGGGACCATTCGGCGCGGTCAATCCATTGCTCCGGCCGTCTTGATTGATCGCACTGCCACGAATAACCGCCAGAACCTGGTTGCCATCGCGTTGGGCGGAGGAGAGCCGCTTGAGCGCGACCATACCGGCACCTTCACCGCGGACGTAGCCGTTGGCGGAGGCATCAAACGTCTTACACAGTCCGTCGGGCGACAACATGCCGGCACCGGCAAAGGATTCGCTTAAATCGGGCGCGAGCATCAGATTTACTCCACCCGCCACAGCGAGATCGGATTCGCCTTGGCGCAGGCTGCGAACGGCGTGGTGCAAGGCCACGAGAGATGACGAACACGCGGTGTCGATAGCCATGCTGGGACCGCGCAGGTCGAGGGTGTAGGAAATCCGGTTGGCGGCGACACTGAGCGCGTTGCCGGTTCCCGCATAAGGCGACAATCCTCCGGGCTGCCGCGCCTGCAATAACAGGTAGTCGTGCATGCTGATGCCGACAAATACTCCGGTGGCGCTGCCCCCAATTTGATCGGGAGCGATACCAGCATGCTCGAGTGCCTCCCAGGTTGTTTCCAATAACAACCGTTGCTGGGGATCGATCAGGTCCGCTTCACGAGCGGAAAGTCCGAAAAACTCAGCGTCAACCTGATCGACCTGGGAAAGGAACCCGCCACGAGGGGGGGCGGTAAATTGGCTGGCATCCCACCGATCCGACGGAACCGGCCCGATGGCGTCGCGGCCGGAAATGAGGAGATCCCAGAATTCGTCAACCGAGGTCGCCCCGGGGAAACGGCAACCCATGCCAATGATGGCGATGGCGTCATCATTGGCCGGAGTGGCCGAACCTGATGAGAGCGACTGCGGTCCGGCCTGATCAGCCAGGTGCCGGGCCAAAGTTCGGGCGTTGGGGAAATCGTAAGCGAGAGTAGGGTTGAGGGGTCGGCCGAGGTGAGACTGGAGCGCACCGGAGAGTTCCACGGCGGCCAACGACTCCAGACCGTGTGCGGCGAACGGAACGGCGGGATCGATCGTCGCGGCGTCGATTTTGAGGATCCGGGCCATGTTCTGGACAATGACTTGTTCCAGATCGTCCCCCGACGGGGCGGAAGGTTTCGCCACCGGGGATGACGCCGACCATGACGCGACCGGTTTCAGTTCGTCATTCAGCAGTCGCTGACGGGCTAGCGCGCGTTGGA
>CAKZMS010000135.1 GCA_937128785.1 uncultured Opitutaceae bacterium
CGGAATAGGTTAATTCCGCTGCGCTCCATAAACATATTTACGACGCTGACCCCGGGCGGATCTTGGACGTTCGGCGAGACATTCGGCCTTAAAGCCGAATGTCTTTCAGCCAGCTGCGGTTGGCTTGATACCACTCGACGGTGCGGCGGAATCCTTCCTCGGGCAGGATGGAGGGTTCCCAGTTCAGGAGCTGTTTGGCCTTGGAGATATCAGCTTGGGTCGATGGCATATCGCCGGCGTGAAAAGGTTGCTGATCAATGACGGCTGACTTGCCGAGTGCTTCCTCGAATCCGGCAATCATGTCGCGAATCGCCAGGGGGCGATTGCCACCGCCCAGGTTGATGACCTCGTAACCGAGCGGACTGAGGGCCGCCAACGTGCCGGCGACGATGTCATCGATGTAGGTAAAATCGCGGGATTGAGAACCATCACCGTAGAGCGTGATCGGCGTGCCCTCGTCGATCCATTTAAGGAATCGCAAGGGGCTCATATCCGGGCGGCTGGCCGGGCCGTAAACGGTGAAATAACGGAGCACCGATACATCAATACCATGAAGGTGGTGGAACGCCGCCGCCATGGCTTCGGCTCCCAGTTTCGATGCGGCATAGGGCGAAAGCGGACGATTCACGTCGTAGTCTTCGCGGAACGGGATCGGCGCTCCCGCATACAAGGACGACGATGACGCGAGCACATACTTTTTAACTCCCGCCTTGCTCCTTGCCTGCAACAAATTGACCGCACCCGACACGTTGGTAGAGGCATAAACCTCAGGATGCTCGACCGAATAACGCACCCCTGCCCGCGCCGCCAAGTTGATGACCGCATCAAAGGAATACTCGCCGAAAAGATCAGTCATCGCGGCGCCGTCTACGACGTCACGATGGAGGAAAGTGAACCGGTCGCAGGATTCGGTGCGCTCAAGAAACTCGGACCGACGGGGGCTATCTCCCAGCCCCGATTCAGGGCGGCCCAACAATCCGCAGAGTCGATGATCCTTCAACCGCACATCGTAGTAGTCATTCAACTCATCGATCCCCACGACGGTGTGTCCTCGATCCAGCAATGCCCGCGCGGTGTGGGAACCAATAAAGCCGGCGACGCCAGTGATGAGGTAGGTGGACATGAGGGGTTAGTCTAAAGGTCGTGGCGCCTGCGGCGCGGTAAAAGGTATTAAAGTCCGCTGCGCGGAAGGTGAAAAGTGCCAGCAGCACGTTGGTTTTACGGGAGGCAATAAAGGGGACTGAGGAGCGAAGACGCAGAGGTTTTGACCCGGAGAGATTCTGACGACTGACCGCTGATTACTGATAACTCAATGGTGAGCATGCGGAGTTTTAAAAGGTAAACAAAGAGAGCTGAGGGGCACTGCTACGAGGTCGTGGCCAGTTCGGCTGCCACCATGAGTTTGGCGAGGTCGGTGCCGGAGGTTTGGGGGATCCAGCCGAGTTGGGCCTTGGCTTTGCTGGCATCTCCGACGAGGTGACTGGCATCGACCGGACGGTAGAATTTTGCGTCCACCGACAGGACAACCTCACCGGTGTCGGTCCGACGAGCCACCTCGTTCACTCCCTCTCCCGAAAACTCCACGGGGATCTCGGCGACTGCAAAAGCAGCGGCGGCAAATTGCCTCACGGTGGTGAGCTCGCCAGTAGCAAGGAGGAAGTCATCGGCCGTCTCGGCTTGGAGCATACTCCACATGCCTTCCACATACTCCGCGGCGAACCCCCAATCGCGGCAGCCGTCCAGATTACCCAACTCAAGCGCGGCTTGTTTCCCCATCGCGATCCGCGCCACACTGCTGGCGATCTTCTTGGTTACAAAATTCTCTCCGCGCCTTGGCGACTCGTGATTGTAGAGGATTCCGTTCGTCACGAACAAGCCATGGGACTCGCGATAGATGCGTCCAAGGTTAAGGGCAAAGGCCTTGGCCGCGCCGTAGGGGTTTCTCGGGGCGATC
>CAKZMS010000136.1 GCA_937128785.1 uncultured Opitutaceae bacterium
GGCGGGGCACTATGTGGACCACATCGAAACGTGGTTCCTGCTGAATGAAGCGGATGCACCGGAGATCATCAGCCTGGGTCTCTCCAGTGAAACGATCTCCGGTTTGTCGGAGCCGGGACATCCCTTTCCCCGGCCGTATATCCACAATCGACTGAGCCGGGTGTTGGAGCGGGTGCTGCCGGACCGGGTGATCGCTTGTTACGGTATGAACTGTGCGATTTATCATCCCTGGTCGGATGAACGATTCGCGGCTTATCGGGCTGGAGTTGAAAAGCTGATAGGCGAGGTCGAGGCCATCGGCGCTGATCTGGTTCTGCTTACGCCGCCGCCGTTCGCGAGCCGCATTTATCCTCAGTCCGGGCCGGCCGCGGGTGACCCCCATGGCTATGGGCAACCAGCGGCGAATTACGGCGATGTGTTGGCGGGCTATGCGGCTTGGATCATGTCGTTGGACGCGCGCAAAGGGGTGCGCGTGATCGATATCCGTCCCGGTTTGGATCGATTCATGGAAGCCAGTTATCCGCGGGAACCGGTGCATCCGAATCCCTTCGGTCACGAACTGATGGCCGAATCCTTCCTGCGAGGCCTCGGCCGGGAGACCGAATCAACCGTGTTGGAAACGGGAATCAGTGATCGCGAGACCGATCCGCGGTGGGTCGCCCTCCATGCGTTGGTCCGCCAGCAGCGGGAGACCTGGGACCAGTCCCTGCTCAACGACATCGGCCACGGAAATCCCCATGCGAGGGAACGGCTCGGCCTGCCGCTGCCGTTGGCGGAGGATAAGGTGCGGGAGATCAATGCCCAGATCGATGCCCTGGTTTCTTCGGACCAGGGAGCGGCGGAAATGCGTTGATCCGGCCTTGCCGACGAACTGACTTTTTACTCATGCAGGTGACCCTCGAATACGGCACAGAGGGATTGCCCTTGGATCTCACGGGGCTGGAGGTGACGTTGGTCGAGCCGACATTTGTGCCGGGTCTACCGGATGAAGCTCAGTCGTTTCGGGAAGCAATGAACGCACCGATCGGGTGTTCGCCCTTGCGAGGTCGGGTTGGAGCTGACGAGACCGTGGCGGTCGTCATTCCGGATATCACCCGGGCATTGCCCAACGAACGTCTGCTGAACTGGCTTTTCGCCGAGCTGGACCATGTGCGACCAGAGAATGTTGTGATCATTTCCGGCACGGGCACACACCGCCAGAATTCCGAAGAGGAGTGGATCCGAATGGTGGGGCCGGAGATTTTCGACCGATACCGGTGCATCAATCATCGCGGTGGTGACCATGACTCGATGGAGTTGGTGGGGCGCTCTCGGTTCGGGTATGAGGTCCATTTCAACCGGCAGTATTGCCAGGCCGATCGCCGCATTTTGCTGGGCTTCATCGAGCCGCATTTCATGGCGGGGTTTTCCGGCGGTTACAAAGCGGTGTTTCCGGGGGTCACTTCGGTCGATGCCATCATGCACTACCACAGTGCGGCCAACATTGCGCATCCCCACAGCACCTGGGGAATATTGGCCGACAATCCGACGCAGGAAAACGTCAGGGCGGGGGGATCGCTCTTGCCGGTCGATCTGCTGATCAACGTGACGCTCAATAACCGACGGGAGATCACGCGCTTCTTCATCGGCGACCCCGTCGCCGCGCACGAGGTCGGTTGCGACTTCTGTCGTAGCACCGCGATGGTGGCATGCGACGAGCCGTTCGATATCGTGGTGACCAGCAACAGTGGCTATCCGCTCGACCAGAATCTTTATCAGGCCGTCAAAGGCATGTCCGCGGCCGACAAGATTGTGCGCGAGGGCGGACTGATTCTCATGGCGGCCCGCTGCACCGATGGCTTTCCCGAGCACGGAACTTTCAAGGACTTCCTTTTCCAGCACGATTCCGCTCAGGCGATGTTGGATCAGATCCATACCCCGGGGTTTGGCATGATGGATCAATGGCAGGTGCAGATGTTGGCGCTCGTCTTGAATCACGCGAACGTTGGGGTCTGCAGTGAACTCCCGGCCGCGGTCTTAAGGCGGGCTCACTTCGAGCCGGTTACCGATATCCGATCCCGTATCGACGAGGAGATCTCTCGCCAAGGACGACCTCTGAAGATTGCCGTCATGCCGGAGGGGCCGATGACCATTCCCTATCTCGCTGGTGAGACAGATGAGATTCGGGGGTAGGTGAATCACTATCGCCGGGGGGCGCGATGGTGAACGTTTCTAGACGCTTCTGCTGGTCAGGCGGGCAGTTTAGTGTGTGATCAGACGCCTTATGGTAACCCCCTCGATTCGTTCCCGTTGTTTTCTGTTTTCGATAATCCTGGTCTTCGCCGGACTGAGCCTGAAGGCGCACCCCGAGCTGGGGCTGCAGAGTTGGACTTGTCGGGAGATGTCGTTCGAGGAAGCCGTTAAGTTTGCCGCGGATCACGGCATCAAAAACGTCCAGTTTTACCGCAAGCACATTGATCCCACTTCGAGCAAAGAGAAACTGCTCGAGCAGAAGGCATTCTTGGCGGAGCACGGGGTGAAGGCTTACTCGATCGGAGTCAGTCGCACTTCGATGGACCCGATGGAAAATCGCCTGTTGTTCGAAACCGCGAAGATTTTTGGCATGGAGGTCATCGTGATCGAACCACGCGATCAGGCCCAATGGGATGTCCTCGAACCGCTGGTGAAGGAATACGACATCAAGCTCGCGGTGCACAACCACGGCACCGGCACGGTCTATGGTAATCCGTCGACCGTGAAACACATTCTGGCCGAGCGGGACGAACGCATCGGCGTATGCATGGACATCGGTTGGGTGACCGCCGCCGGTTTTGATGCGGCGGAAATTTATCGCAACTACGGCGGTCGCGTTTTCGACATGCACCTCAAGGACAAGATGCTCGATCCGCGGGATCCGTCGGTGAAGCCGACTGATACCCATATCGGGTTGGGCAATGGCAACTACGACGAGTTGTTCGATCTCATTCTGCAGGACAACTGGATGGGCGTGATGGCCATCGAGACGGACAGCAAGGAGTTCGCCGCGGACCCTGCGGAATTCGTGACCCGGGCCAAGGCATTCTTCGAGGCGCACGTCTACGGGAAATAACCACCGGCAGAGGATCGTGAAGATTCTCGGTTGGCGATTTTCCCTTAGCTGTTAGATTGACGCTGCCATGCGTCGATTCCGCCTTGTCACGCTCAACATCGCCCACGGGCGCGGACTGAACCCGATTCAGGGGACCAGTTCGGCGGAGCGCTTGCGGCGCAACCTTCGCCGCATCGCCGCACTCCTCCGGCGGATCAATCCGGATTTGGTGGCGTTGCAGGAGATCGATCAACGGTCGGCCTGGGCCG
>CAKZMS010000137.1 GCA_937128785.1 uncultured Opitutaceae bacterium
GTATCCACCATACCAGCCAATACCGACAACGAAGTATTCATAGCCATGGGGGGCTAGTTTTTCAGCGAACGCCTCAAGCTGGGCAAACGCGGCTTCTTCGTGCAGGTAGCCTCCAAAGCTATCAAAACTGTTCCATCCGAGTAGGGGTTTCGTCGTCATCGGAGCCGGACGTTTCGGCAATCCGGCCCGCTGGTCAGGGGTCCGATTACATTACCGTCATGTTATCAACATGCCCCGCAAGCCCGTCGTTTTCCGCCGACGGCTTGACCGTCAAGCTAAACATGGGTTTGGGTTCCTTACCCGGCCCGATTTTCACCCCTCTAACCCCATGCCCCGCATCGCCCTAAAGGATATTGCCGCCAAGGTCGGCTATTCGAAAAACACCGTCTCGCTCGCCTTGAGGAGTGATCCTCAAATCCCCCGGCAAACCCGCGAAGCGATCGTCAAAGTCGCCAAGGAAATGGGCTACGAACGCAACGCGGTGACTTCCCAGCTCATGGCGCAGCTGCGCTCGACGAAGTCGCGCGAACCCGCCCGGATCGCCCTGATAAATGCCAACGCTGCGCAGGATGCCTTCGATAATCATTTGACCATCCCGGCCTACGTTCAAGGTGCTCGCCGCCGGGCCGAACACCTGGGCTACGAGACCGTCGATTTCTGGTTGCACGATCCGGAGCAGACCCCCGCCCAACTGATCAAGGCGCTCAAGAAACAAAACGTGCAGGGCGCTCTGCTGATCGGACTCATGAAACAGAACCGGTTGCGGGAACGCCACCACCGGCTGTGGGAATCATTCCCGTGCATTGTCACGGGCGTCCGCACCCATGACCCCGCGCTTTCCTTCGCCTGTGTGGATCATCACCACCTGACCATGAAGGCCATGCGCCGAGCTATCGAGCTGGGCTACCAACGCCCCGCCATGGTGCTCGATGACATGATCGATGAATTGGTGGATCATCGGTTCAGTGCCGGATATCTGCGCGGCCAGGAACAGTTGCCCCCTTCCCATCGTTTGCCCGCGTTCTATTCGATCGATGAGGCCCGTATCGATCCCCGCCTGTTCACTCGTTGGTTTAAGAAGCACAAACCTGATGTGCTCATCACCCTCTACAATGTGGTCTTCGACTGGATCAAGGCGATGAAGCTCAAAGCGCCTAAGGACGTCGGGGTGATCCAACTCGAATGGAGAGCGGCCGAGCCCGATATCGCCGGCATGGATCAACACAACGACATGACCGGAGCCAACGCTTTCGACATGCTGATCTCATCCATCCACGGGCAGGAAACCGGCGTGCCGGAATTTCCCCGCGCCACGCTCACCACGGGAACCTGGGTCGATGGCAAAACCGTCAAGAAGCCCCGTAAAGCACCGGTCCAACGCAAGCGCGTGACGGTCAACCCCTGAACCCCTTTCTCCTCCCCTCACCCTCCGCCAACTTACTCCCCCCCATGAGCTTCACCCTCGGACTTGACTACGGCACCAACTCAGCGCGCGCCCTCATCGTGAGATGCGCCGACGGCAAGGAATTCGGTTCCTGCGTCGTCAACTACCCCAGTGGCCACCAAGGCATTCTCCTCGACGCCAAGGACCACAACGTCGCCCGCCAGAACCCGCTGGATCATCTGCACTGCCTGGAAGCTGCCACCAAGGGTGCGCTAAAGATCGCCGCGAAAAAGCGGGGCTTCAAAGCCGACAAAGTGGTGGGCATCGGCGTCGACACCACGGGTTCCAGCCCCATTCCCGTCGATTCGAAAAATCGTCCGCTCGTGGCTCAAAAACGATTCGCCCAAAACCTGAACGCTCAGTGTTGGCTATGGAAGGACCACACTTCCTGGCGCGAGGCCGACAAGATCACTCAACTCGCCGCCAAACATAACCCCGAATACATCGCCAAGTGCGGGAACACTTACTCCTCCGAGTGGTTCTGGGCGAAACTCTGGCACTGCCTGAACGTCGACCCCAAGGTCTTCAACGCCGCCTACTCCTGGGTCGAGCTGTGCGATTGGCTCCCGGCCGTGCTCGGTGGCGTCAAGGATCCCAAAAAAGTGAAACGCGGTATCTGCGCCGCGGGCCACAAGGCCCTTTACTGCGACGAGTGGGGCGGATTGCCCGACAAGAAATTCCTCAAACGTCTTTCGCCCAAACTCGCCGCGCTGCGCGACCGCCTCTACGAAGAGGCCCACGACGCCTCTGCCCTCGCCGGCAACCTCTGCGATGAATGGGCCAAGAAACTGGGTCTTCCCGCCGGGATACCCCTCGCCATCGGAGAGTTTGATGTCCACTATGGCGCGATAGGTTCCGGCGTTGCCGAGGGCACCCTCGTCAAGGTGATCGGCACCTCCACCTGTGACGTGGGCGTGGTTTCAGCTGACAAGGAAATCGCCGATATTCCGGGCATCTGCGGCATCGTGAAAGGTGCCATTCTCCCCGGTTATTACGGGATCGAAGCCGGGCAGTCCGCCGTCGGCGACATTTTCAAGTGGTGGGTCGAAGTCGTCTACGGCGGCGACGACCGGACCCACGTCAAGTTCACCAAAGAGGCCGCCAAACTTGCCCCCGCCGAAAGCGGTCTGCTCGCGCTTGATTGGAACAACGGCAACCGGACGGTGCTCGTCGACCAACGCCTCACCGGCCTGATGCTCGGCACCACGCTGCACACGACTGCTCCAGAAATCTATCGGGCGCTGATTGAAGGCACCGCCTTTGGTGCCCGCGCCATCATCGAGCGACTCCGCGAATACGGTGTGCCGATCAAACGTGTCGTCTGTGCCGGTGGCATCGCCGAAAAGAATCCGTTCCTCATGCAGACCTACGCCGACATCACCGGCTGCACCATGCTGGTCGCGGGCTCGTCTCAGGCCTGCGCTTTGGGTTCCGCCATCTCCGCCGCCGTGCTCGCCGGAGCCCACGCTGACTTCGCGACCGCAGAGAAGAAAATGACTTCGCTGAAAAACATCGCCTACCAGCCCAACCCGGTCGCTCGTCGCACCTACCACAAACTCTATAAGCTGTATCGACAGCTCCACGACAGCTTCGGCGGGATCGACACCAAAGCAGACCATTCTGCCGTGATGAAGGACCTTCTCACGCTCAAGGAAAAAGCCCGCTCTGCGTGACCAGCTGCAACGCATTGCGTTCCAATCTTACGCATTCTCCTACCATGAAAAATCTCCCCTCACCCGAAATCTGGTTCGTTTGCGGATCGCAACATCTCTACGGACCCGGCCCGCTCAAACAGGTCGCAGCCAACGCCAATGCCATTGCGCAGAAGCTCGATAAATCGAAGCACCTGCCGCTCAAGGTGGTCTTCAAGGCCCTGCTGACCACCCAAGCGGGAAAAATCACCTTGCATCACCTCATAACGCTCAATCCAGAATGGCTCATCGAAACATTGCTCATGCACAGGTTGCTCATCATCATCACCAGAATCACTCCCCATCATGAAGCAACCACTCGGCACCAACACCATCTCCACGCCATCAAATTCACGTATCTGCGGTGTCCAGTCAGCATTACGCGTAACGGGTGCACGACCAATAACATCTTCAACAACCATATTTACAACTGTTTCTCCCTGCGTCAACAGCAAAGCCAATAACACCAGCACCACCACTGCAACGCCTGCCCCCACCAATCGTACGTCTATGCCCCTATTATTCATATGTACCACTCCTATATAATTTGATTTGTTATTATTATGATATACACAATAATAAATTACAAG
>CAKZMS010000138.1 GCA_937128785.1 uncultured Opitutaceae bacterium
CGGAGTTTCCGCGTGCCGGAGCCTACTCCGCATCGAGACCAAAGGCGGTGTGCACCGCCCGGGCGGCGTTATCGACTTTGTCCTGATCGACCACCACGGAAATTTTGATTTCGGAAGTGGTGATCAAATCGATATTCACTCCGACATCCGCGAGCGCCCGGAACAGCTCCGCCGCCACGCCCGAATGGGTCTTCATCCCGACTCCCACCACGGAGAGCTTCGCGATGTTCTCCTGCACCTCAACCTGTCCGCCACCCAAGTCTTCGAGGCAAGGCTCCAAGGCCTGCTGGGCCTTGAGCGTGTCGCCCAGGGGCACGGTGAAGGTCAGGTTGGCCACCCCATTGCGGCCGACGTTTTGCACGATCATATCGACGACGATACCGGCATCGGCCATCACCTGAAACACCTTCGCGGCCGAGCCGGGCTCGTCCTTGATGTTGCTGACAATGACCTTGGCCTGGTCACGATCGACGGCGACGCCGCGCACGACGACTTTTTCCATTTGGGGCACTTCTTGTTTCACAATGGTTCCTCGGTTGAAGTTAAAGGATGAGCGGACTTCAAAAACGACGTTGTGCTTGTGGGCGAACTCAACGGAACGCGACTGCATGACTTTCGAACCAGAGGAGGCCAGCTCGAGCATCTCGTCGTAGGAAATTTCATCAATTTTGCGGGCCTTGGTGACCACCCGGGGATCGGCCGTGTAGACGCCATCCACATCGGTGTAGATTTCACACCGGTCGGCTTTCAGGGCCGAAGCGATGGCGATCGCGGAAAGATCCGAACCTCCCCGCCCAAACGTGGTGATGTGGCCGTGTTCATTGACCCCTTGAAAGCCGGCGACGATCACGGCGTTGCCCGCCTGAAGTTGTTCCTCAACTGCGGCGGCATTGATCGCCTGAATTTTCGCCTTGGTGTGGATCTTGTCGGTCTGAATACCCGCCTGTCCTCCCGTGAAAGAAACCGCGGTCACCCCCAACTCCTGCAGGGCCAAGGCGGTCAGGGCGATCGTCTCCTGTTCGCCAACGGACATGAGCATGTCCATTTCGCGTTCACTGGGTTGATCGGTGATCTCTCGAGCCCGGGCAATCAGCTCATTGGTCACGCCGGCGCGGGCGGAGACCACGGCGACAACTTCATGACCTTCCTTGATGGTGAGCCGGATCCGGTCCGCGACCTTCTTGATTCTTTCGACGTCTCCTACCGAAGTGCCGCCAAATTTTTGGACGATACGTGACATGAGTTTTCCAATCAGTCCTCGAAGGCAGCGATGCGCAGTAATTGGGGGGTCCCCAACACGCCGCTCAATCGCCGTAATTGTGCGACCGCCGAGCGGATCGCCTTTTCGTTGGTGAGGTGGGTGGTAAGCATCAACGTAGCCGCTTGCAGGCGGGTGCTCTGCGTTTGTTGCACACTGGCGATACTGACATCGAATCGGGCCGTAGCGGCCGAGATCTTCGAGAGCACGCCGGGTTGATCCTTCACATCGAGACGCAGGTAGTAGCGGTTTTGGTTGCGCTCGGGAGGGCGCGGCGGGCACCGATGCTCCACCGGTTCCGGCAGGGCGGCGTTGCCCCGCAGCAACAGCGTCACGCCATCAACAATATCACTAATGACCGCACTCGCGGTGGCATCCTGCCCCGCGCCCCGGCCGATATAAACGGTCTCCCCGACGACGTCACCCGTGACGGATACGCCGTTGTAGACTTCATTCACGTTGGCCAGCACCTTGGTTCGCGGTAACAGCGTGGGGGCGACGGCGACCGAAAGTTCGTCAGTTTTGAGATCCCGCTCAATGACGGCGAGCAGCTTGATCGCGAGCTCATGCTCCCGGGCATACTGGATATCTACTTGGGTGATGCCGGTAATCCCTTCGACACCCATCGCTTTGGTCGGAACCCAGGTCCCGTGAGCCAGGTAAGCGATGATGGAGGCCTTGTGGGCGGTATCCCAGCCCTCGACGTCGAGCGACTCATCGGCCTCGGCGTAACCAAGCGCCTTGGCTTCCTTAAGGATCTCCGGATAGCTCAAGCCTTCCCGTTCCATCCGCGTTAGGATGTAGTTACAGGTCCCGTTGAGGATGCCATAGATCCGATCAAAGCGGTTGGCCACCAGGCCCTCTCGAATCGACTTGATGATCGGGATACCGCCGGCGACGGCGGCTTCGAAAAAGTAATGCCCGCCATGCTTGCGCGCCTCCGCGAAGATTTCAGGACCGTGATCACAGACCAGCGCTTTGTTGGCCGAGACCACGGTCTTGCCCAGCCGCAGGGCGGCCAGCGTGACCTCCTTCGCGACGGTGGTCCCGCCGATCAATTCACAAACGATGTGAATGCGCGGATCGGTCGCCACGGCCATGGGATCGGTGGTGAGCTTGGATGGTCCCACGCGGACCTGACGTTTCTTTTGCAGGCTTCGCACCGAGGCACGGGTAAGACGCAGTTTCGCACCAAGGCGCGCTTCGAGTTTGGTGCGGGAACGGGTAACGTGTTTCCACACGCCTTGTCCGACCGTACCGAGGCCGCAGATGCCGATGTTAACGACGGGAAGATCGCTCATAACTAGAATGGAGGTCCGGAACCGTTATTTACGGTCCCAGCGATGTTCAGTGCCAGCCATCAGACGCTTGATGTTGGCGTGATGGCGCGCGATCACGAGAATACCGAGAGCGCTGGCCATAATTTCAATCGCGAGGCTGAAGCCAAGAAACCAGGAACCGATTGCGATGATCAGCGCTGCCACAATCGAAGCGAGCGAGACGTATTTGGAGATGAGAAACGTCACCCCCCAGCCGGCCAAAGCCACGAGGCAGAGCACCGGCATCACCACAAACAATCCGCCTCCGGCCGTGGCCACGCCCTTGCCCCCCCGAAATCCCGTGAAGCACGAGAACGAGTGGCCGAGCACGGCGCCGACGACACCGGCGACTTTGCTGAGTTCATAACCGAGCGTTCCAAACTCACCCGCCACTTGGAAAACCAAGGGAATCGCCACCGCGATGAGCCCCTTCACGAAATCCAACGCAAAAACCAAGTTGCCCGGCCCGGAGCCGAGCACGCGTTTCACGTTGGTCGCCCCGGGATTCTTGCTGCCGACCTCAAAAATATTCACCCCTTTTGCCCGGGCGACCAGATAGCCGAACGGAATCGATCCCAGCAGATAGCTGATGATCAGGGTGCTGATGAGGGCGAGCGTCCTGGGGAGACTAAACAGGGGTTAAAGCTGCACGAATTTGGCGAGATTGATCTTGGGGTGACCCTTGATTTCGTCCCGGGCTTCCGCGCTGGGTTCACTATCGACGCGCACCACCATATAGGCGGTTTCGCCCTGCACAAGCCGACTCAGCGACATGTCGGCGATGTTGACCTCAGCCTTGCCGAGCAGAGTGCCGACCTCACCAACCATGCCCGGAAGGTCCAAATTCTCCAATACCAACAACTTGCCTTCGGCGGCGACTTCGACCTCCCGGCCATTGATGCCCACGATGCGAGGTTGCTGGGTTTTGCCGATCAAGGTGCCTTCGGCGCTGTGGCGATTACCGTCGCAATCCACGGCCGCCACTTCAACGAGTTCGGTGTAGTCCACATCGGAGTTGGACTTCGTGACCTCTACCTCGACGCCGAGGCGTTTCAGGAGGTAGGGCGCGTTGACCTCATTCACATCTTCACCGCTGATCCGGCGCAGCCACCCGCCTT
>CAKZMS010000139.1 GCA_937128785.1 uncultured Opitutaceae bacterium
CGCGCTTCGGCGGGGTCCATCCAGCCGCGCCGGGAAAGGCGCTCATGCGAGGCGAGGGTGGTGTTGGCCAAGATCGACTGGGGGAGCATGAGCCCGTCGGCCTTGCGGTCCTCGGGCACCATGCCGATACCTGCCCGCACGGCGGCGGTGGGGTTGGCAATCGCGGTGAGGTTGCCGTGCAGTTCGATGGAACCGCTCGTGATCGGGTCGGCGCCGTAGATTGCGCGGAGCAATTCGGTGCGGCCTGCGCCGACCAGTCCGGCGATCCCCACAATCTCCCCAGCGTGCACCTTCAGGCTGATATTATGGAGGGTGGGCGGCGCATGGAGATCATCCACGGCCAAGGCGACTTTGGCCGTGGTGGTCGAAACGCGGGTAGCGGATTTGATCACCTGGGCGTGGCCGGCCATCTCCCGGATGAGCTCATCGATATCGAGATTCTTGGTCGCGTGGGTGGCGATGTGCCGACCGTCGCGCAGCACGGTCACACGGTCGGCGATGCGACGAATCTCGTCCATGCGATGGCTCACATAAATGATAGCGACACCCTTGGCTTGAAGGTCACGGATGCGGGTAAAAAGCTCCTCGGTTTCAGTCGCAGTGAGCGCGGCGGAAGGTTCGTCGAGGATGAGCACACGGCACTCACGGGTGATGGCCGCCGCGATCTCCACGAGTTGTTGCTGGCCAACGCCCAGTTCGCCCGCGGGTTGATCGGGGTCAACGTGGGCGAGGCCGACGAGTGCCAGCGCCGCGCGGGCGCGTTGCCGCAGTTCTTTGCGATCGATGAAACCGAATCGAGCCGGCAAGCTCTCGAAGCCTAGGTTCTCGGCGACAGACAGGGTGGGGATGAGATTTAACTCCTGTAGGACCATCACGATGCCGTTGGCGGTCGCGTGGGCCTTGGACTCGGGCGTGTAGGTTTCGCCGTCCAGTTGGAGAGAGCCGGCGCTGGCGGGTGTCAGACCGCACAGGATACGGGCAAAGGTGGATTTGCCGGCTCCGTTGCTGCCGACCAGCGCATGCACCTCGCCGGCTTCGAGCGTGAAATCAAAATCGGTGAGGACCGGAACGTTGTACCGTTTGTGCAATCCCCGCGCCTCCAGCCGCAGGGGGGAACTGGAGGGGTCGACCGACACTTAGGGAGTGATCACGTCAACCGCAGTGGTGCGATCGGCCGGGGCGGCTTTGCCGGCCAGAATGCTGAGCGCGGACTCGATGCCAAACACGGCGAGATCGCCCGCGTGTTGGTCGGCGGTGGCGAGGACGCGGCCATCGGCGAGCATGGGTTTGATCGCGCTGATGTTATCGAAACCGATGACTTTCACTTCATCGCGACCCGCGGCGGAAACGGCGGCGACGGCCCCAAGGGCCATGCTGTCGTTGGCGCAAAGGATGGCGGCGAGTTCAGGGTAGCGGGTGAGCATGGCGCTGGCGACGGTGTTGGCTTTGGCCAGTTCCCAATCACCGGACTGCGTGCTCACGATGTTCATGCCGGCGGCGTTCATCGCGTCTTCGAAACCGGCGCGGCGTTGTTGGCTGTTGCAGGCGGTGGGAACACCTTCGATGATGGCCACCGGTGCCCCGGTGGCGCGCTCGGCGGCGAGCACTTCGCCTACCGCTTTGGCGCCGGCACGATTGTCGGGGCCGACGAAGGGCACGGAGAGTCCGGCCTGCGCGAGGGCGTCGACATCGAGACGATTGTCGATGTTGACCACGAGCACGCCGGCGTCCCGGGCGCGTTGGATGGCGGGGATCAGGGCTTTGGAATCGGCGGGGGCGATTACGATCGCGTCGACGCCGCGGGCAACCATCTGCTCGACGAGGTTTACCTGCTGGGCGAGATCGGTTTCGTTTTTGATGCCGTTGACGATCAGGTCATAGTCGGCGGTGTGCGTGGCCTGATGGGCTTCGGCCCCGTCGGCCATGGTTTTGAAGAACTCGTTGGCGAGGGACTTCATCACGAGGGCTACCTCGGGTTTGCCGGGCTCGCCAGACGTGGAAGAATCCGACTTGCTACAGCCGGCGAGGACCAGAGCAAAGCACGAGAGGAGAGCAGGGACGAGGCGCGAGATATTGGGGGATGAACGGGGCATGATTACTCTTTCACGCTGGTGGGCCACCCGGTGCTCCGCAAGACCGGGAGGATCACCCTGACTGAACGTTATCTTGGGAACCAGGGAGGGCAAAGGACGGACTAAAAAGTAACAAAATCACAAAGATGTGCATAAAATTGCATTGACTGGGCGCTGATTATGCACATCTATGCAACAAACGATGCGGCTCCTGTCCCAAAAGGACCGCCTCAAAAACCCTAGACCAAACAATGAACTCCCCTTGGAAACCCCGCCACTTGGTGGCGACGGCCAGCTTGATGCTGGTTCCGGTGCTCTCTGCGCAGCAGAGCGACACCTCCGTTGAAGAAGACGTCATCGAACTTTCCCCGTTTACCGTGGATACGACGCAAGACAACGGCTACAAAGCAACGAATTCGGTAACCGGTTCTCGCCTGGATACGCTCATTAAAGACATAGAAAAAGAAAAAGCAGCAGAGGATGCTAAGG
>CAKZMS010000140.1 GCA_937128785.1 uncultured Opitutaceae bacterium
GTGCGAACAATCAAGACCTGCCCAATCCCTCTTCCTCCACTCCACCGTACCGAGAAAGAGAACGCCCCCCACGCTCAAAACATCGACTTCCGCTCCACTCGAAACGTGTAGGCCGCCGCGCTGCGATCCACCTCCGGCATCTCGATCACCAAACCCTGAGGGGTGCGTTCCCACTCCACCTCGCCCTCATATCCCAGCAGTCGAATCTCTGTAATTTCATCCGAATACTTGGAAGTCCCCAACGCCTGAATAGTGACCGTTTTACCGTCCGTCGGCCAACCCAACACCATCGCGTAGAGTTTCCCGTCGTTGGTCGTAAATCGGATATCCTCACCCGAAAATCCATCGAACCCTACGTCCGCCAGATGTCCCGCCGCCGGATTGTTCGGTCCTTCGCCAAAGACGAGCCACGGACGTGATCCGTAGATCGCTTCACCATTCACTTTTAGCCAAGTCCCGATTCCTCGAAGAATCTCCTGCTGTTCGTCCGGGATCGTGCCATCCGGATCCGGCGCCACATTCAGCAGCATGCAACCGTTCTTGCTCACGATATCGATCAGGTCATCCGTGAGGCGGTCGGCGGTGTAGTATTCCAGATCCGTGGCGTAAGCCCAGGAACTCCGCGAAACCGACGTATCAGTCAGCCATGGCTCGGGAAAAATGTCCGGCATGCGAGACCGCTCCAAGTCGATCGTGCCCGCGCCAAACACCATATCGGGGCGTTTGTAATTCAACACCGGTTCCTGCCCGTTCGCGATTGCGTGATTGAGGAAATACGCCGCCATTTCCTGGCGAATGCCCTCCGACAAAATCTGCATGCGATTATCGAACCAGAGCACATCCGGCGAATGGCGATCGATCACCTCTTTCACTTTTGCCCACCAGACCTCCTGCCATTCCTTCGGCGGCAAAGGATAAACCGCCATATTGCTGTCCCGCCGCCCGGGCAACGCCATGGCTTGAGCGGTCTCGGGGTAGCGCGGACCATACAGCGAGGCATACTCAGGATCGGCGGCATCGGTTTCCTCATCCCAGGTTGGATACCAGCCCCACAGCCACTGGTGGTGGAAGCTCACCAGGTATTGCAAACCCCGCGCCCGAATCGCTGCTTCCATTTCGGCGACAATATTGCGCTGCGGTCCCATCTCGACCGCGTTCCATGGGTTGACCTCAGAGTCCCACATGGAAAACCCGTCCGCGTGTTCCCCGACCGGGCCCGCGAATCGGGCTCCCGCCTCGACGTAGAGATCGGCCCACGCCTCGGCATCAAATTTCTCCGCCGTAAACTCAGGGATGTAGTCCTTGTAGCCGTGCGTTTTGACCGAACCAAATCGCGCCATGTGCTCCGCGTGATTCGGGTGACCCTCCTTGTACATGTTGCGCCCATACCAGTCGGTATTCGCCGAGCCCTTCACCGCCGAGTAAACGCCCCAGTGGGCATAGATCCCAAACTTACCATCCACGAACCAATCAGGAACCTGGTAGCGCTTGAGTGATTCCCAGTTGGGTTCAAACGGCCCGGACTCCGATGAGGAAGCCATCGCCGACAGCGAAAAACCGCAGACACTAAGGGTGAGGAACAACCAAGGATTCGTTTTCATAACACGCGCCAAACGGCGACCGAACCTACTGATTCACCTCCGCCGGGTCACGCGCTCCCAAACTGAATCGATTAAGCCACGGGATCGGAGCGATACTCCGAAGTTCCAAGTAACAGGTTTCAAGTAACAAGCGGAGCGGGGCTCCGAGGTGCCAAGTATCAAGTTCCAAGTATCAAGAAAACAGCGGCCATGCGTGTCCGGCGCCACGGGGTCATGTCGTAAAATTGTTTATGAAGCGCCAGCGGAATTAACAATTTACGACGTGACCCCTGCTATGGGGATATCCGTCAAGGAGCGATCGGTTGCCGGAGGTTTTTATTTCATGGGTTGGTGGTGGTTGAGGGGGAAGGATTTTGGTTTTAGCGTCTTCTGCGTATCCGCGCACTCGGCTTGAGTCCGGGATTTCCTGCTATCCGTGGCCCCGGTTGGGACGCACACTATGACTTATCCATGCGGTCATTTTTGCGGCAGAAGCGAAGCGGCCCCATCTTTCAAAACGTCGTATCAAAAACGACAGGGGTCAAACCGGGCTCGCTCCGCTAAATCCATAAAATACAGGTTAGGGCGATTCGATCAGACGCTCATGCTGGGGATGTTTTTCATGACCAGTCCCAGTTGCTCGGGCTTGATCTGCTTGGTGCGGATGCGCCACCAGTCCACCGCAAACTGCCGGGCGATGGCCACGATGATCTTCTTCTTGCTCGCCTTGGTCAGCTTCGCCTCGAGCAACTGCTCGCGCCACTTCACGATCCCCCGGTAGTCCTTATTCCATTGCAGTAACAACCAGACGCTTTCGATGAGCATATGGCGCAGTCGCGGGTTGCCGTGTTTGGTGATCGATCCTTGGAAACGGCGTTGGGCACTGGTGTCTTCACTCGGAC
>CAKZMS010000141.1 GCA_937128785.1 uncultured Opitutaceae bacterium
TCCGGCGTTGTCCTTGGACAACGAGCAGATGTAGGTGCGGTCCTCGACCCGAGCGACATCCGAGGGGTCGGAGCGGGCGTAGAAACAACCCGGCCACTTTTCTTCATTAAGCTTGGTGAAGGTGCCGCCGTCTACAAGGGTTTGGCAGAGAGAATCATACTCTTCCTGAGAACCGTCGACCCAGTGGATGGCGTCTGGTTTACAGAGTGCCACCATCTTTTCGACCCACTTGAGGAGGTTTTTATTAGAGCTGAGAGGTTCGGCTGTATTACGTGCAGTCATGGGGGAGGGTTCAGGTTGAAACATAGCGTGGCTGATTAAAGCCATAACATCACTTTCGGGCTCATCATTATCTGTTGTTGATGCGCCATGTTTTGCGTTCTCGTCTTTTAAAGGCCCTCGAGCGTGGCGTTGACCCGGCCAGGAGGGCAACTCAACGTCGCGTCATGTCGGATTTTGCCACCGCGATCGCTCTGGATCCCGTAAAACAATTCTCCGTTTTCGCCGAGAACCGGGTGGGACGCCTCTACGACCTCGCCTCGGTGTTTCAGGCACACAACGTGCACATGGTCGCCCTGACCGTTCTGGACACGACCGACAGCTCCATCCTGCGCTTTTTGGTGGACGATCCCGACCAAGCCCGGGAATTGATGATCAATAATGACTTTCCCTTCACCGAGGTCAGCGTTCTCGCCACCGAAATCGAGGGAGAGCACCGGATTAAGGATGTGCTCGGCGCACTTTTGGAGGCAGAGATCAATATTCACTACGTTTACAGCTTTTTGGTCCGCCCCTCGGAAAAAAACGGTCTCGTCGTGAACGTCGAGGACGCCGATGTGGCCGCTCAGGCCCTGAACAACAGTGGGTTCCGCATCCTGACCCAAGCCGACATTTCTCGGTAATCACACTGCCCCAAAATAAGGGGACTAAGTGTCTCACAATTCAACGATCTAATGGATCGTAACATTTGTGAAACTATCGCTTATCTTCTTCGTTACAGTGGTCTGCGCACCTTGACCGTGACGCAAAGTAGTTTCACCTCAAGGGACTAATCAGCACTTCGCTCGGGCCGGCGAAAAAACGGCCCCGGAGAGGTGCCCTAGACCGAAAACTACTAATGAACACTAATCAGTCCTGTGCTTCCGAGCGGGAGCTCGATCGCGCCAGCCAGTCCTCCCAAGGATTTGCCCGCGGTTTCTTCCGTTCGACCAAACTCGTTTGGGTCACCGCCCTTACTATCGTTGCCGGCTTTATAGCCGCTCCTTCCGCCCTCGCCCAAGGCAGTATTACTTCGTCTGGAATCAACGGAACCGTTGTCTCCGACATGGGCTCTGCCCTTGCCGGAGCCTCCATCACCGTTGTCCATCAACCCACCGGAACGAGTTACTCCACGACCTCCAGTTCCACGGGGCGTTTCAGCCTGCGCGGTCTGCGAGTCGGTGGTCCCTACACCATCACCGCAACGCTTTCGGCCTATCGTTCCACCATCGAGCAAAACGTGTTTCTCGAGCTCAGCCAGACCTACCGGACTGACCTGACCATGCAGTCGAGCGACGAAGTGATCGAGATGGAAGCGTTCGTGGTCGATGGCACGGAGACGAGCATCTTCGCCAACGATTCGGTTGGTGCCTCCTCGGTGCTCAGTGAGCGCGCGATTGCGGACACACCTCAGATTCGCCGCAATTTCAACGATTTCGCCCGGTCGAATCCTTATGCCACGATCAGTGAAGATGATCGCAACGAGCTTTCAGTTGCCGGCCAATCCAACCGATTCAACTCGATCCAGATCGACGGACTGCGCGTGAACGACCAATTCGGTCTCGAGTCTGACGGTGTGCAGTCATTCAACAACCCCATCGCCATCGATGCGGTTGAGCAAATCACTATCGAAGTGACTCCATACGATGTGACCCAAAGTGGTTTCACTGGTGCTTCGATCAATGCCGTGACCAAGAGTGGCACCAACGATCTCAGTGGCTCGGTTTACTACGTCTACACGGATGACAGCCTGCGGGGTGATTCTCCCGTCGACGGCAGCAATCCCCTCCTTGAGGAAACAACCTACGGCTTCACCCTCGGCGGTCCCATCATCAAGGATAAGTTGTTTTATTTCGTGAGTTACGAAAACTTCGAAGAGATCTCTGAACCGAGCGACCCGGGATTTATTCCCGATCCCGCCGCTCTGACCACCCTCTACAACTACATCGACAGCTCTTTGGGGGTAGACTTTGGCACGTTTGATACCGTGGACGCGTCCAAAGAAGAGGAAGAGAAATTCCTCGCGAAGATCGACTGGAACATTTCGGACCAACACCGGATGTCGCTCAAGTATGCCAGCACCGAAGGTGTGCGGCCGAATGTTGGTAACTACGACGACTTTGCCGAGACCGCACTCAGCTCGAACTTCTATCTTCAGGAAAAAGAAGAAGACACCTACACCCTCCAGTTCTATTCGAACTGGACGGACTCCTTCCAGACCGAGTTCAGCATCGGCTACAACGACTTCTTCCAGCCGACCACCAGCGATTCACGTCTTCCGCAGGTCGAGATCGACGACTTCCCCGGCGCCGACGGTCGTGAATACGAACTGTTCTTCGGCACCGAGCAATTCCGCCACGCCAACTCATTGGCCGTGGAGACGCTCAATCTGAAGGGCAAGGGCGACTACTTCTTGAATGATCACACGATCACGTTCGGGTTCGACTATGAAGAGTCGGAGTTCTCCAACCTATTCCTCCAAGGCTCACTCGGTGTCTTCACGTTCGAGGATCTTCCTTCTTTCCTCGCGGACACGCCCCAATCACCAAACTTCCGCACGTTCCGCAACACGGGTGTGCAGGGTCAGAACCCCGTCGCGGTATCGGATTTCAACGTGATGGGCCTCTACCTTCAGGACAGTTGGCAGCCCAACAGCCAACTCACGCTGACCACCGGTCTTCGCGTCGACATCACCTCCCAGGATTCGCAGGCTCCGGAGGCAATTCGTCCGGACGGGACCTCTTTCGAAGATGAGTTCGGCATTCCCAACAATGGCACCGTTGACGGCAACACGCTGTTCGCCCCCCGCCTGGGAGCACTGTATTACCTCGACGAGGAACAAACCACCCGTATCCGCGGTGGCGTGGGCCTCTTCCAAGGCCGGACCCCATTCGTTTGGATTTCCAACGCCTTCACTAACAACGGCGTGACCAACAGTCAGCAGGACGTCGGTGACGATCCAAATCTCGGTTCGCTGCAGGCCTACCTCAACTCCTTCAGCGACGAGATCCTGCTCATCGACCCGAGCGAGGGCACCCCATCGGTCGATGCCATTGATCCCGACATCGAGCTGCCGAGTTCATGGAAAGCCAACATCGCTTTGGATCACGATTTCGAAGCCCTTGGCATGCCCTTCACGGCCACGGCTGAACTGCTGTATTCGTCGGTCAACAAAGGCCTCACGATGCAACAGATCAATCTCAACCCGGCTGGCACCCTGCCTGACGGTCGGCCAAACTACAGTGGATCTATCACGGATGAATTCCGCCAAGTCTACCTTATCACCAACACCAATCAGGGAGAAGCGACCAACTTCCTCCTCCAGCTTCAAAAGCAATTCCAAAACAACTGGTATGGATCGGCGAGTTACACTTGGGGCACGTCGACCGATGTGAATCCCTTCACTTCAAGCCGCGCTGTTTCCAACTGGGGCAACGTCATCCGCGCCGACCCAAATGGAGACGAACTCGCGACCTCCGCCTTCGAGATCAAGCACCGGATCATGTTCAACGTTGGTTACAACGTCGACTGGGCCGAAGGCTGGACCACGCGTTTCAACCTCAATTACGAGGGCCGCTCGGGCCGTCCCTACAGTGCTGCTTGGGGCAGCGACATCAACGGTGATGGCGACAGCAACAACGACCTGTTCTACGTTCCCACTGGACCGAACGATCCCAACGTAAACGCCGCCGCTTCGAGCGGTTTCGCCGAGCTCATGGCCTACGTCAACAGCTCCCACCTCGAACCCTACAAGGGGCAGATCGCTCCACGTAATGCCTTCACCAACGAGTTCGTACATCGCTGGGATTTGAACATCACCCAGCAGATTCCCTTCCGGGGAGATATGCGCGCCGAGGTGTTCGCCAACTTCATCAACATCGGCAATATGATCGACGACGAATGGGGACTGATCGACGAGTTCGGCTTCCCATTTGAGCAAAACGTTTCACGTGGATCCGTTGTCAACGGCCAATACGTCTACGACTAT
>CAKZMS010000142.1 GCA_937128785.1 uncultured Opitutaceae bacterium
AGGACCTGCTTGTAATGGCCGGGTTCGACCCGACCGCAACCGCCAACGGCAAAGAGGCCCTCGCTGCGTACAACGGCGGTGAGTTCGACGCCGTTCTATCTGACATCCGCATGCCGGAGATGGACGGCTTCCAACTGCTCCGTCAAATTCGCGCTCGGTCCCCCTGGATTCCCATAATTTTCCTTTCCGCTAAGGCCGCCTCAAACGATATTCGGATGGGGATGGAACTTGGGGCCGATGATTATCTGACCAAGCCCTATGACATTGGCCAGCTGACGAAATCAATCCAGCGCCGGATTGAGCGAAGCAAAGCAATGTCTGCACAAATGACACAGCGCGCGGATTTTCTTCGCCGCTATCTACCCCACGAAATGAGAACCCCGATGACCGGCATCATTGGATTTACCGACATCCTGCAATTAGAACTTGAAGACGAAGACTTGGATGTCGAAGCCCTCAAAAGCTACGCGGACGGGATCATGAAGTCCGCGGAGAGGATGATGGAGTTGGTGGAAAACTTCACCCTCTGGGCTGATCTTTCCACACGTGAGGCGACGGAATCTGGGAAATTTTTAAGCGAGGAGGACCATGATTTTGTTGAAGGGATTACGCCTAAACTCGAAGCTTGCGCGGAGCGCTACGGCCGACAGGACGATCTGCGAAGTTGCCTGGGAACCGTTCGTCTCCGGTTATACGAAGGGGTCCTACATCGCGTCGTTACCAACGTATTCGAAAACGCCTGCAAATTTTCACTCCCCGCCACTCCCATTATACTGGTTGGAAACCAGTCGGAAGACGCCTACGAACTCTCGATCCAAAATAGCAGCTCCGCCCCCACCGTCGAATTTCTCAGCCGGCCGGACTTTTTTTATCAACCCAACCGCCAGACCCAAGAGCAACAAGGCCTCGGTCTCGGGTTGGCTCTCGCCCGGCTCTATATGTCTCAGATCGGCGGCCATCTTGAAATCGTACAGAATGCCGCCGAGGAGACCTTCAAAATTACCCTGACCCTGCCCCTTGAGCAAAAGGGGTCAAACGCTTAATATCATTATTGACTGAAAATCCTCCTCCTGACTAACTTCCCGGCGATGCCTCGGAAGCTGCGAGTTGAATACCCCGGTGCGGTCTATCATGTGATCAGTCGCGGGAACTACCGGAAGGACCTCTTTACGATGAGCGGAACCGGGAAGGCTTTTGAGAAGGCGCTTTTCGAAACCGTCGAACGGTGCGGATGGGCGCTACTCGCCTATGTGATCATGAGTAATCACTACCACCTGGCGGTGCGGACTCCTGAACCCAACTTGGTGGAAGGAATGAAGTGGCTGCAAAGCACATTCGCTACGCGGTTCAATCGGTTCACCGGGGAGCGGGGACACGTCTTCCAAGGTCGCTACAAATCCCTCGTCCTCACCGAGGAGCGCTCGATTCAAAGTCTGGTGGATTACATCCACTTCAATCCGGTCCGCGCGCGGATGGTCGCTCTCCAGCAGCTGCAAAGTCATGAACTTGGAAGCTTTGCCAAATACTGGCACAATCAAAAGGTCTGTGGTGGTTTGGATCGGCGCACGTTGCTCGCGGGAATCGGAGCAGCCAATAGCCGCAAGGGGATGGAATGCTATCGCGACCATCTCGGGTTATTGGAGGAATCAAATCCGCGCAAACGATCGGAGTTGTTCAAGCGCTACTGCCGCGGCTGGTTCATCGGGACGACGGAGGCCAAAACCGAGCTGACGAAGAATCTGACGAAACAACATCCCGACGTGCAGTGGGAAGGAGCCGATCAGAAATCCCTCAACGAAGCCCGGGGGGAATCGCTTGTGATCGAAGAGCTCAAACGGGCGAGAAAGACGGAGACGGATATCGCCAACGATAAGAAAGGCGTGGCTTGGAAAGTCCGAATCGCCATACGGCTGCGCAAAGAAACCACGGTGAAGAATCCGTGGATCGCTCAGCGTTTGAATATGGGGAATCCCAATTACGTCAGTCTGCTGGTGAATCGATAGAATGTTAATATTAAGCGTCTGACCCCTTCTGATGAAATTATGAAATCTTTTCTCCTCCTCTGCACTCTTTTGATTTCGGCGGCCGCCGCTGAACCGGAGATCACCGAATGGTCGGAGACCGGCTTCGTCGACTTGTTCAATGGGAAGAACCTGAAGGGCTGGCAGACCACCGGGAACTGGGTCGTGGAAGACGGCGTCATCACCCTGCAGCCCCGCCCCGGGGAAAAGGGCTGGCAACGCTATGATGCCTACCTGACCACCAAAACGACTTACCGGAACTTCGTGCTCGATTTGGAATTCAAGTTTGTGCCCGAGGGAAACTCCGGCGTGTTTCTGCGCGTCGGCGATCTGGACGACCACGTGACCAGCGGTTTTGAAATTCAGATCCTGGACACCCACGGTCTGGCCAAACCCGGACATCATGACGCCGGCGGCATCATCCGCACCGCCGCCCCTTTCGGAAACCACGTGAAACCCGCAGGCGAGTGGAACCGGTATCAGATCGTCCTGATTGATTCGACGCTCGTGGTCTATCTGAACGGCGGACTCATCCAGGCCCTCGATCTCAGCAAGTCAGCCGTGGCCGACCGTCCCATGCGTGGTCACATCAGCCTCCAGGACGAAGCCAAGGTCGTCTCCTACCGCAACATCCGGATCAAAGAGCTCGATTAGCGGGTAAAGGGGTCAGCGGAGTGGCGGTTAATTGAGCTCGTTCACGAAAAGGGGTCAGGTCGTAAAAGGTGAATTACGGCTCCGCCTCCATTAACATTTTAACGACGCTGACCCCGAGGGCTTCGGCGCCTCAAATTACGCCGCGTTTTTCAGCGATTGCGCGGAGCTCCTTGGCGGCAAGTAGGTCTTTCTCGCGCCCGCATGCCTCCTTGGCAGCGATCAGATCTGCTAGCGAGATGACGGGGTATTCCCGCCCGCGGATTTCGAAGATTTCCGCCCGGGCTTTGAGCCGGTCGAAATCTCCGACCCCCAATACCGAGGAAAGGATATCGATGACGCCGTAGTCGGTTTCCAAATAAAGATTTTGCACGGAGTCAGATGCCGGAAACTCCAGAAACGAGAGCTTCTCCGGCGTCATGCGGTGTTTAGGATTCCAATCGGCCAGCAGCTTCCTGAGCCGCTCAACATTTTCGTCGTTCAGTAAAACGCAGATATCGAGGTCTCGGGTCATCAATGCCGAACCGTGCGTTACGGCGGCGAAACCTCCGATAATCACGAACTCCAGATCAGAGTCAGCGAGTCGATGGAGCAGACGATTGAAGTCCTGAATCACGATTCTTGCGGGCCTGTTGCAGTTCAAGCGCCATGTCCAAGGCGAGACTATGCTGCCGCCAACGTTCTTCCACGGTGAGCGCCAGATTACACTCCAGGAGATTAATGTCGAAACCAGCGCGTGCCGCCGCCTCTGTCGCCGAGGCACATTCTGGTTCATCATTCATGACTCGAATCGTTGGGAGTGGTCTCCGCGACGCCAAGCAATTATGCATTGCCTGCCCTCGCCTCCCCGGGGCCGAACACGGTCCTAAGAATAATCGGCGGAGTAGCGGTTAATTGGGCTCGTTCACGAAAAGGTGTCAGGTCGTAAAAGGTGAATTACGGCTCCGCCTCCATTAACATTTTAACGACGCTGACCCCGAAGGCATCGGGGCGGCCCGAGGACAATCGACGACGCAATACCTCTTTGACCCGTCCCATCCCTCCAACAAATTAACCCGCTATGAAGATCCTGGCCTTTGGAGCATCGACCAGCTCCACCTCCATCAACCGAAAGTTGGCTAACTTTGCCGCCCACCTCGTCCCCGATGCCGAGGTGACCGAGCTCGATCTCCGCGACTACACACTGCCCATCTACAGTTCCGATATCGAGGAGTCCGACGGTAAGCCCGCCGACGCCCAACGCTTTGTCGACGCAATCAAAGACCATGACGCCGTCGTCGTTTCCGTCGCGGAACACAATGGCTCCTACCCCGCAGCTTTCAAAAACCTCTATGATTGGGCTTCCCGCATCGAGCCCAAGGTCTGGTCCGGCAAACCAATGCTCCTGCTCGCCACCTCTCCGGGCGGACGCGGCGGAGCCACCGTCATGGCCGCCGCCGCAGAAAAATTTCCCCGGATGGGCGCTGATCTGAAAGCGACTTTCAGCCTACCCTCTTTCTACGACAACTTCGCGGACGAAGACGGCATCAGCGACCCGACCCTCGCCCAGCAATTGGCCGAAGCGGTGGCGAAGCTCAGCGAGTGACACGAGCCAAGGGTGCCAAAACTCAGCCCCCCCAATTGACGCTTCAAACCCGTGGATAAAATCACCGCCCTCATTCGCTACAAAAATTCCGCCAAGACCCTGCCGGAAGTCACCGCATCCGTTTCCGGTAGTCGCGCGGATTCTCGCCGGTAACGCGTTTGAAGAATCGGGAAAACGTAAAGGGGTCGGGAAAGCCCATCTGTTCAGCCACCAGGGAAACATTGGCGTCCGCATAAACCAACGCGCGCTGCGCGTAATCCGCCCGCTTGCGGTCGAGGTAACGCTTCAACGGGTAGCCCGCCTCCTCACTGAATTTTTCGGAAAGGCGGCTCACCGAAAGACCCATTCGCTGGGCCAGATCGGGCAGGCGGATCGGGCGGCCTTGGGCTTCCGCAACGATCAGGTCAACCCGATGCCGGAACGCCATCGGCTCACTCTCCTCGGGACTACTCGAGTCGTCGAAGAGCAGCGCCATCAATCCATCCAGCACGGGTTCGAAGACGGGCGCCAAGGGATCCGGCCCAACCGCCGAACCTTGGTCGAGGTGATCGAGTAACCGCACGAACGCCAGCGTGGTGGCATCTTTCGGATCCAACCACACGGGATCACGCTGACGGGAAAAATCGCCGGTCACCTCGAACTTCAGGCTCAGCCAAGTCTTCTCTCCCGGCCCGTAACGAAAGCCATGACGGCAGCCCGCCGGCAACAGGATCGCCTGTCCCGGCGGCAGTTCCCTTGTCCAAGCCTCACCGAACGCCGTGATTTTTCCCGTTCGCACCAGGTCGAGATGCCAGAAGCCATGTTCATGCAGCGGGATCTCGTAGGGCGTCGACTTTTGGCGATGCCGAATACCAAAGAGCCAGTGACTACGAGGAGAGGACCATTCCGCGTATTTAGACATGAATTACCGAGGTTTTACCATCCATTCTGGGGCTAAAATGTCGTAAACTGACATATTTAGTCAATCTGACCAGTTATTCAAATCGGTTTCCCCATGTCCTCTTCCCCTACCTCACCCCGCATCGGGGTCATCATCCCAATCGGGAGTCCTCCCCAGCGCGTGATCACGCGCCACCAGCTCGAAAACTCATCATCCGACGAGGGAGGAGCCGGACCCATGGAAGCGACCTTTGATGTCATTATCGTGGGTGGCGGAGGCAGTGGCCTCGCGGCCGCCGTCAGCGCAGCGGAAAACGGTGCCCGGGTCCTCGTCCTCGAAAAGGAATCCCGGCTGGGCGGAACCACGGGAATCGCCGTCGGCTCATTCACCGCCAACCGCACGCGCCTCCAGGCTCGCGAACAGATCGAAGACAGCCCGACGGATCATGCGGAGGATGCCGGCAAGTTTGGGCCGCCGGAATACCGGGACCGCAACAATCACGCGCTACGACAATTTTTCCTCGAAAACGGGGGCGATACGGTGGCTTGGCTTGAGGACATGGGAATCGCGTTCCACGGGCCCAGTCCCGAGCCGCCCAACCGCGTCCCCCGCATGCACAATGTCGTGCCCAACGCCAAGGCCTACATCGCCACCCTGCATGCCCGACTCGTGCGCTTGGGCGGCGAGGTCAAGTGCGACACGGCCGTGATCGACCTGATGATGCACGAAGGCCGGGTCACCGGCGTGGAGGTCGTCGAGCACGCCTCCAGCATGGCCATCGCGTTCGCCGCCGACGGCCCTGCCAAACTGGAACCTGAGGGAGGCCAGCCGGGCCGTTACACCGCGCGCCGCGGTGTGATCCTGGCGGGGGGCGACTATTCGAGCGCCACTCCGCTGATCGAACGATCGATTGGGGCACGCTACGGCGCCATCGAAGGTATCAATCCCTTCGCCGCCGGTTACGGGCAAATCCTGGCGGAGCGCGCCGGCGCCGAGCTGCTGAACATGGATATCGCCTATGGCCCCGAACTCCGGTTTGTGCCAACCGCCGGCGACGGGTTCATGCAACTGCTGCCCACCAGCGGTCCCTTGGCGCGCTTGATGGGACGCCTGCTTCCGCTCGTCCCCAATTTTGTCATCAAGCGCATCGTTAAACGCCTCCTGGTATCGTGGCAGCACCCCGAAGACAGCATCTTGGAAGACGGGGCGATCTTGGTGAATCGCGAAGGTCGCCGCTTCTGCAACGAAACCGTGGGCAAGGAACGAGAAATCGCAGTCGCCCAACAGCCGGACAAGGAGGCTTTTATCCTGTTGGATGAGCGCCTGATAAAACGCTACTCCGCTTGGCCTCACTTCATTTCCACCGCGCCGGAGATCGCCTACGCCTATGTTGACGACTACCTGCGCCTGCGGCCGGATGTCAGCACCCGCGGCCCGAGCCTTGCCGCGGTGGCCACGCGTTGGAACCTACCCGTGGACGCTCTCGCTGAAACCCTCGATGACTACAACCGCTACGCCCGCGGGGAGGCCCCGGATCCGCAAGGTCGCACCGGAAATAACGAGCCCCTGCAGGGCAGCGACTGGGTGCTGCTGGGGCCGGCCAAAGCCTACATTACCACGACCGAAGGTGGCGCGTCAGTCGACACGGAGCTGCGGGTCCTGAATCCGGCGAGTCAGCCCATCGCCGGCTTGTATGCCGTCGGTCAAAATGGGCTCGGTGGACAGATTCTCTGGGGCCACGGTCTGAAGATCGGCTGGGCGCTGACCAGCGGTCGGCTTGCCGGAAAAATCGTCGCCCAAGCAGCGCCCGTCGAGGTGCCCGCACAAAAGGGGTCAAACGCTTAATATCAACATTTATACCACAGCGGAGTGTAGGGAAGGCACAGAACCTCACGGCTTGAGAGGCAACTGTCGGGCGCTCATCGGCCGCAACTCAGGCACGGAATCCGGATGAGGATCCCCGTGATTAGAAATTGAAGCGAACCGGGTTCCGGATAACCTCCGAAACTCAGGCCACCACCCCATTTGACGCTTCGATCCCGTGGAAAAAATCACCGCCCTCATTCGCTACAAGAATTCCGCCGAGACCCTGCCGGAAGTTTTGAAGGCGATTCACGCCCAGACCCGCGTGCCCGAGCGCATCCTGGGAATCGATACGGGGGCGACCGATGGATCCAGCGATCTGTTGCGGGAAGCCGGCGCCCACATCGTTGAGTGGGACCACCCCTACCACGCCTCCAAGGTGCTTAATTTCGGAATCTCATCCTGTGAGACGCCCCTGATATTTTGCCTGAGTTCGCACACCGTCATGCACGAGCCGGACACCGTGCAGCGCCTGGCCAGCGAACTCGAAGATCCCGCCGTATGCGCGGCGAGCGTGAAGTGGGATAATGACCCCTACTATACCAACAAGATCACGTGGCCGGAGCTGGCCGAAAAGGGTATCAAATTTGGCTCAATCTATACGAACAGCCTCGGCCTGTTTCGACGCAGTCTGTGGAAGGAATATCCCTTCGCCGATGCGATGACCGGGATCGAAGACTACGACTGGGCTTTGCACCAGTTGAAGTCCGGCCACTCCGTGGCGCGCATTGAGGCCGACTTCAGTTATCAGCGAAACGGCCATAATCGGGAGATGGATTTTGCCGCCCGCGCCTTTCACTTGGCCCATCACTATGGGTTGGATTTGAAATGGCTCGGGGTCGGGGGTGCGGTGCGTGGACTCGTGCAACATCTCCCAGGTCGGCTAAGCGGCGACGAGGCCGCCACCACGAGTTTCCAAACCTGCAAGAACCGCCTTCTCGGCAAAATTTTGTGGCGCCACTACGACTTCGAAAAAGACAAAAACACGTCCAAGTAAGGCGGCCGCCAAAGGGAAATTTCCGGTCAAAAAACCAGTCAGTCCATTTGATAGACTTCGACGATGGCTTTGCCGGTTTCTCCGTCCGCACCGACCACCTGAACCGTGTAGCCTTGGCCCGCATCAAGTAAGACCACCATGGCGGCGTCTTTGCTCCCAGCCGTGAGGCTGAACGCCCCCAGCTCGTCAAACGTCGACGCCAACCCGGCATCCCAATCATCGTTCTCCTGCAGGAAGGTGCCGTCTGCCTGGAAGAGCCGGATGCGGGGATCCACCAGCATCCCCGGCAGATTGTAGGCCGCCGTCAGTTCCGGCCCCACCCCGCGAATCAACAGCCGAATCTTGCCGCTGCCACCCACGTAGAACCCCGCGGTCAATACGTTGTCGCCCGAACCGGTTTGGTGCAGGGCCGATACATTCACGAGTTGGGGACCGGAGGAACCGGGGGAGACATCATATACTTCCCCCAGAACGATTCCTGCGGCGTCTCCCGTAATCTCCGAGGTATGCGGACCATTCACGGCGACAATCAGGGCGGCGTCATCGCTGCCCACGGTAAACGGATAGGCGCCCAAGGATGAGGCGATGGCTTGGATATCATCCGCCACCCAGGTGCGATTGAATCCTTTCACCACTTCCCCGGCCCGAATTTCCAGGGCGGGATCGGGGACGTAACTCAAACCGAATTCGCCCAGCACGGGCCCGCCCACGCGCGCCAGCACCTCTTTTTCGCCCCCCGCCACAACAAAGCCGAGTTTGAGGGTTTCGCCTACCGCCAAGGGAGCGCGCACGGACAGATTAGACAAAAAGCTGGCCGAGGTATCCACCGGCGTATCGTCAACCTGGAGTTGGATGGTCTCATCGGCATTCAAGGTGCGCACCAGTTGGGTGGTGTTGCCATTGATGGTCACGGTGATGCGGTGCTGGCCTTTGAACACGGTGCCCGAATATTCCCCACTGGTTCCGGTCGATCCTGCCACGTCCGTCCACCACGTGCCTTTCACCCGGTCCAACCAGGCCTGACCCGAGGGCTTGACCACCCAATTGTCCGGATCCGAGTCATCGTAGAGGATGGCGTTGTCGCGCCAGTGCGTGCTGTCACGCATTCCCCACATGGTGATCCCCACCACCGCCGGATGCGCGAACGCCGCGTCCATGATATTGGCGGTGACGGTGGCTTGGTCCGTCGGGGTCGCGGCGGTCCAAAACTCCGTGTTGATGTCCAATTCCGTAATCTCTATCTCCAGCCCCGGCAGTCCGTCGGGATAATTGGTGGTCGGGGCCATGGGGGCCGACAACAGATCCAAGCGACGGGTCACTTGCTCACGGGATAACATGCGACCGATGTGAGCCTGCAGTCCGATCCCGTCCACCTGCCCGCCGGCGTCCCGAATCGCATCGACCAGGTTTTTGTAGGCGACGACGTCTTCATCATCCTCCTGCCAAAAATCGATGATGTTGTAGTCATTGATGTAAAGAATGGCATTCGGATCGGCTTCCTTGGCGCGGTTGAACCAAGGCGCCACTTCCGCAGCGTGTTGGGTGATGTTGTCTGGGTCATCAATCAAGCGATCGATGATGAGTTCCGTTTCGTGGAAAGGTTCGTTGTAGAGATCAAAGGTAACTACACCGGTGTCCTTGAAGGCGGTGTGGTAGTCCCTGATGTGATCGAGCAACCGAGTGCGCATCTGCGCCCGATCGGTCATGTTCTGGAAGTCGTTCGGAACCTGATAGGACGCTCCCCACAATGTCGCATGGCCGCGCAACCGCAGGCCCACATCACTGTTGAAGGCTCGCAGGGCCAGCGCGCGTTGAACCATCTCCTGAGAATCCGCGACGGGGCGCGATTCAAACGGCCCCCACTTCATGTAATTCCCGAAGGTGGTGGAATTGAAATTACGCTGGAGCGCCTCAATCGCCTGGGCGCTGTAGTTCGCGTGCCCGGGCGTCAACTGATCAACGGTGATCGCCGAGCCGAATCGAAACACCGGATCCAACATATCAATCTGCACAGTCGCTCCCGTCACGGGATCTCCCGCCAGATTCACCACGCGCACGGTCACTTCATTCTGCCGATGAGAAAGATCCGTCTGAGCCCCCAGCATCGAGGGGCAAAACAAGACCAGCACCGCCAGAGAAAAAGGAGTTTTGAAATACATGGTGGAAAACGATTCGAGGCCATCCATGGCTCCGAGGGGTCGCCTCCATCCGACGTGTCAATGCTCCAAGTGCCCAGCCCTGCCGATGTTCTAATACTAGAACCCGATCCGGGGCTGAAAAGGGGGCGGGAGAACTGAAAAAGAAAACGCCGCTCCGGGATGAAACTCATCCCTGGAACGGCGGTTAGGTGGAAAAGTCGCGGAGAGTCTCCGGCGCCTGCTGTCTTAGCACGGGGCTTAGGCAGCGAGGGCGTGGGTTTCAGCGGACTTGGCGACCGCGACCTTGGCGACTTCGAGATCGTAACCGGTGATGCGGCTGTTGTCGTAATCGAGACCGAGCATGGCGACGATGCTCACGACGGTGGTGATGGTGAAGGCACCGATGACGCTCAGACCTGCGAGAGTGGCGAACGGAACTGCGGTGGCGGCGGCGAAGAGGATGAGGGATGTTTTCATGATATAAGTTATTTTGAAGGGTGAGTTGGTTGTTTGGTTGAGATTCGCTTTCTCTCAATGCAGCCCGCGTGCCAACTCGTGCAAACTTTTCATAATTACCTAGCCTTCAATGTTTTATAATTTCCAACTTTTTTCCGACACCATTCCATCTCCTCCAATAATCACACCTGCGGGAAGGCTAAATCCCATTTTCGAGACAGCCGCATTCTGCACAGCCGAAGGACCACGACTGTCGCGGAGAAATCTCGGGCCGCGGCCTGAACCGGGGCTCTGAACACGGGTCAATCTCCCGCGAAACTGATCTCGGCGAAGGGAATGGTGTGCTCCACGCGTTGGTTGCCGCGGATGTCCCAGATCTCGGCTTTGGCGTGAGCATGACCTGCGGTGAAATCGACCGTCAGCAGGCCGAAGTGGTTGTCCATGATCGGGCCCTCGATGCGGTTCCGATTGGGTGTGGCGAATTTCCAGGTCTGAGAGAGCCCGCTGGCGGTCAGGTCGTAGAGCGGATAGCAACCGGGCTGTTCAAACTTTGAGATCTCGGCGTAGTGCACGTCACCGCTGATGAAGAGGACGCGGTTCGCTTGCGTCTCCGTGATGAGTCGCACCATGCGCTCCCGTTCATGCGGAAAATTGGCCCAGGCTTCGTAGCCGTTATACTCGATGCCGAACTGGGTGCCAGTCGCGATGACCCGGAAGTCGGCCGGCTGGCGCAGCTCCTCGGCCAACCACGCCCATTGCTGCTCACCGAGCAGGGTTTTGGATGGGTCGGCATGAGGCGCATAATCCAGATTATAGAAATAGCGCTTGGGCCGATCAGTCTGATCACCGTATCGCTGCAGGTCGTCGCGAAACGTGCGGCCATCGAGCAGGATGATCTGCACGGTCTTGTCGCCTACCCGCCGATAGACGGAATGATAGATGCCCTCGTGGTCGCGGCGGCTCGAATCCGCCGGTTCCTCAAAAAAATCGAGGAAGGCTTCCTTGGCACCCGCTTTGTGCGGGTAGTCTTTCCCGGCATCGTTGCGACCATAGTCGTGATCATCCCATGTCGCCAGAATTTCGGTGTGCGCCTTGAGGTTTTTATACGAGGGTTTGCTGCCCAGCTGCCGGTATTTCTGGCGCAACACCGCCATGTCGTCGGTGTCGCCGTAAATGTTGTCGCCCAGAAACACAAAGACGTCAGGGCGATGCTTCACCACGTCGTTAAAAATCGGCAACGGATGATCCTGATGCCCGCACGAACCGAAGGCGATGGAGAACGTGGCGTCGGAACGGGCAGGCGCATCGCCAGAGGCCGCGAGGCAGCTAGAGCAAAGTCCGCAGAGGGCAACAAATCGGCGAAGGGTATTCATGACGGGGTAAGGGGATTTTCGAACCCGACCCCACCACCTTCAACCGAACATGGCGACGAATATGTCCGGCGACAGCGAAGGCCCGACCCACGCATCGCCGGGGGAGTTTCTGTCGCCGCTGAACGGACTCAGTCGGCAGCGGGAATCTTGATGAGTTCCGACACCACCGGTTTGGGTTGTTTGGCCCGGTCCCACAGCAGCGGGTAGTTGGTGCGGTTTGGGATGGGGTAGCCGTTCTTCCAGGAGTGGTTGTCGGCCACGCCCCAGAGCGTGACGCGATCGATCTTGTCGCGGCGGTCGTAGAAGAGGCGAAACAACTCAGCATACCGTTCGGTGAATTGGGCCTCCACGGCCGGCGGCAAGCCCGCCGCGTAGGGATCGAGGAAGGTTTTGAATTCTTCGAGCTGAAACTGCGGATGCATCATGCCTTGCCCGATGATCTGGCCCTCCTTGGTCAGCGGCAGCACATCCAGATCCAGCTCCGTGACCATGACCTTGATCCCCAACTCTGCAAAGGCGTCGATCGCCGCCGTGATGTATTCGTTTTGGGGGAAGTTAAGACCCCAGTGACCTTGGATCCCCACCCCGTCGATCCGAATGCCTTCGCGCTGGAGCATCTTGACCATACGCACGATACCATCGCGTTTGGCCGGCCGCCAGGCGTTGAAGTCGTTGTAATACAGTTCCGTGTCCGGCGCGTATTTCTCGGCATACTTGAAGGCATGCTTCACGAGTTCGTCACCGCCTCCGACGCCTTCCACCCAAGTGGTGGGCCGATAGGATCCATCGTCGGCGATCACTTCGTTGACCACATCCCAGGCGTGTAGGCGCCCGGCGTAACGTCCGGCCACTTTGGCAATGTGGGCCCGCATGACCTCGAGCTGCTCGGCCGGTGAATTGGGCTCTCTGGTTTCGTCGGTGAAAAACCAATCCGGTGTCTGGTTGTGCCAAACCAAGGTGTGACCCACCAGGAACATGTCGTGCTCCTCGCCAAACGCGACGAACTGATCCGCGGCGGTAAAATCGTAGACGCCGGGTTCCGGACACAGCGGGCCGGCCTTGAGTTCGTTTTCGGCAGTGATCGTACTGAACTGCTCGATCACAATGCGCTGCGTGTCGAGGTCCTGCCCCGCATCAATCTGCGCGTTGGTCGCCACGCCGATTTTGAAGGCATCGGCAAACGCGGTCTGGAGGTTCGAGGCAGCAGGAAGAGAAACGACGGCACCCACGCAGAACGTGAGCACCCAAGAGCGGGGATTTATCATAGGAGTATAAGACCCCTAGGACATTGGCGTCTCGATAACCAGAGAACACCGCGACCGCTCTATCTATAGTCCCAAGCCCGACGTTTGATCGCCAGACTCGAGACCAGAGAGAGCGAACCTTAGGAGCTTTGGCCGAGTCGAACCTCGAGAGGCAATACCACGCGGGTTTCGATCGCGACACCGTCGCGGGTGGCCGGAGCGAACTCCCATTGGGAAACCGCTTTAACGACTTGTTTGACCAAATCCTGTTCGATGGAATTCGTCACACGCACATCGCTGGGCCGACCTTCGGAATCAACCGTCAGGCGAACTTTGAGCACGCGTCCGGCGTGACGATCCTCGATTTCCGGAGCTACGGTTATAAGCGGCTGAGCTGGCGCAAACTGTTCGGCTTCGATACTCGAACGATTCGGATTGGGAATCGCGAAAGCGGAGGTAGCGAGGATCAGGCTGGCGGCGAGGAGGATGGGGGATGTTTTCATTATGTATGTTGTTTTGAAGTTTCGGTGGGTGGTTGAGATTCGTTTTCTCTCAATGCACTCCCCGTGCCAACCGATGCATATGCTTCATAATTAACTGATATCCAGTCATATATAATTTCATACACTTTTCCAACACCACTGCGCCCCCCTGATCCGTAACACCTGCGGGAAGGCCAAATCCCATTTTCGATACCGCCGCAGTCCGGGACTCCGCGAAAGGGGTCAAACGCTTAAAATAAACATTTATGCCACGAGGCTAAGACCCGGCACCGAGCCACGTGGGAACGCTCAGATCAGGGATCTAGTCTCGCCAACAGGACTGCATGTTGTATACCAAATAAAGTTTCCGAAAATCCCCCGCTTCCATGTTCCTCAAACTGCTGCCCCTTCTCGCCCTGCTTCTGGGCTCTGTGACCTTCTCCGCCGCCGGTGATAAACCGAACGTTTTGTTCATCATGTCCGATGACCACACGTGGCAAGCGGTCGGAGCTTACAACTCCCATCTGGCTTATCTGAACCCGACGCCGACCCTCGATAAACTCGCCGCCGAGGGGATGATTTTCGACAACGCATTTTGCACGAATTCTATCTGCACCCCGAGCCGGGCGAGCATCATGACCGGACAGTATTCCCACGTGAACGGTTCCCTCACGCTCAACGGGCGGGTCGACCACGATCAGCAATACCTGGCGCACGAAATGAAGGCCGCCGGTTACCAAACCGCGGTGATCGGCAAGTGGCACCTGAAGGCCCGCCCCACGGCATTTGATTACTACAAGGTGCTTCCCGGTCAGGGTAAATATTTCAACCCCATCTTCTACGAGACCGGCAGTGAGGAACCGGTGCAGGCGACCGGTCACTCGACGGATCGCGTCACCGACTCGGCGTTGGCATGGTTCAAGGAACGCCGTGATCCCGCTCGGCCGTTTTTTCTGAAACTACACTTTAAGGCGCCGCATGATTATTTCGAATACGCCCCGCGCTACGAAGACTACCTGGCCGATGTAAACATTCCCGAACCGCTCAGTCTCTGGAACCGCGGCGAAGGATCGGTCGCCACTCGCGGCACCAATGGTGAGCTGGACCACGTCATCGCCACGTCGATTGGCCGCCGCAACTACCGCCGCAGTTACGACAAGGATTTCGAAGTCGATACCGCCCTCGATGACACGGCCGCCCAACGCGAGGCCTACAATCTCTACCTCAAGAAATACCTGCGCTGCGTGAAAGGTGTGGACGACAACCTCGCCCGCGTGTTCCATCTGCGCGCGCGAATGATCGAAACAGAAGACGGGCCGCTGGTGCAAGCCCTGCACCGTATCCAATGACCGGCTTTCCCGAACGCATCATCTGCCTGACCGAGGAAACGGTCGAAACGCTCTACCTTCTGGGGCAGGATCATCGCATCGTTGCGGTGACGGGCTATGCCGTTCGCCCCGCCCGGGTGCGCCGCGAAAAGCCCCGCGTGGGGGCCTTTACCAGCGCCGACATCCCCAAGATCCTGTCCTATGAACCCGACCTCGTTCTGACCTTCTCGGACCTGCAAGCCGACATCGCCGCCGAACTGATCCGCAAGGGGATCACGGTGCTCGCCTTCAACCAGCGCCGCGTCGAGGGCATCCTCGACATGATCGCCACGCTCGGCCGCCTGACCGGCGTCGAGGACCGCGCGCACCGGCTGATCGACGCCTTTTCAGATCGTAGGGCGGGGCTGCGCCCCGCCTCCCCCCGGCCAAAGGTCTATTTCGAGGAATGGGATGACCCCATGATCGCCTCGATCGGCTGGGCCTC
>CAKZMS010000143.1 GCA_937128785.1 uncultured Opitutaceae bacterium
GATCAACATCGCGTTGCGGAACACATGCCCGTAAAGCACACGGCTTTCCGACAGTCCCTTGGCGCGGGCCGTCATCACATAGTGTTTCTTGATCTCATCAAGGAAACTATTCTTGGTCAGCAGCGTCAGCGTTGCAAAGGCACGTCAGGATGGCCACGAAGGGAGAAGGCGTGAGGGAAGGGAGCAGGCGAAGCCTTGCCGGGGGTAAGGAGGATGAAATCACTCATTCGAAGAAGAGGACGGAAAGACCGTGATGCGTGATCGATTTGAGTTCGTCGCTCCGCTGGGATTTCTCGGGCGCACTGCTGAGCGGTTATTCCTCGTTCGCTACATGCGTAGCTTCATCGTAGAGAGGAACACGATATTGAAGCGGACGGCAGAATCCGAAGAATGGCGGAGATACCTGCCCGATGAAATCAGAGGCTGAAAAATCGGTGCAGACAACGGCGGCAAGCCGCTGTTTCTGACCTCAAGCGTTCGCCGCTCACGACCTGGAATAGCTGGGACCGCCGACTCAAATATTGGCCCGGGACTAGCCCGGGGTGGATTCAATCCATCGCAACCGTAGAGCATGAAGCCGTATCCGGCCGACGCGTCTGCTGAACTCCCGGCGAAATTGATGAAAGATCGGGGTCAAAGTCACCGTTTCAACTCTTGTGAACAACCGATTGTTTACCCGCATGAAGAGCTGTCGCTGCTCCAGCCAACAGTCACTGGCTGTTGTGCTTATCCTGAAAATCTCAGCCTAAAAGAATATGAATTCGATACTCGCCTGGGGGTTTGGCGGACCGGAGGTCCTACTTCTGGGCGCCATGGTCTTCTTCGCCGTGCCATTCGCGGCATTCTGGCTTTGGATGCTCATCGATTGCCTGACAAAGGAGGATGACCAGAGTCAGAAACTCATTTGGCTGCTCGTCATAATTTTCACCTCGTTCGTGGGAGCCCCACTTTATTTCTTCCTCCGAAGGCTTCCTCGTGAGAGAGCTAAGCCTCTCCGCATTCGATGAATAACGACAGGCTGAACCATCCCACCCAGGAAAACCGGCGCAATGAATCAAAAAGAACTCTCTGACTTGAGCGACGAGGAGCTGATCGAGGAGGCGAAAAAGATCCCGCCATCCCCGACTTTGGATGCCTTCTTTATCGGGTTTTTCGTCGGCATCATAATCTTCGGCGTTGCCGCCAACGCTTGGGGATTCCTTGCGATCATTCCCCTCTTCTTGATCTATATCCTGCTCAAGAAATCCAAGCGGCTCGATGCGCTGAATAAGGAGCTGGCCAACCGCAAACTGCGATAAACCTGCAACCATGGAGCACGGGAAGGATTCCACCACGTTCGCGCCGTTCATTCTCCACAACGCCCTTGATACGGAGTGGAAGGACGTCCGATTGGAATTTTCGGATTGGGACTGGGTTCAGTCACATTACGGCGAAACGTTTGAGGGATACTACCTCAACGGACCTGGAGTGGAAGGACTCGTAAAAGCCGTTCGCTTCTCAAGCGGCTTGGCTGCTGAACCCGACAGCATCCACTACAATTCAGAGGGGAGCACCTGTTATATTCACTTTGAGTCTCTGAGTGAAGCTGTGAAGACCGCCAGATTGGCGGCCGCCATGATTTCCTCCGAAGCAGAAATGGTGACGATGATCGCCCTCGCTCAACAGCACGGATGGGACGATGGGTGAATCAACAAGCCCGTGGATTCTACCGGTTGTTTTGATCTGGTTTTCGATTCCGTGGATTATCGGGATTTTTAAGGTCTTTCGGAGGTATCGATACGAAAAGCAGCACAACTACACGGCTCGCTCTTTGGACCCCTTCTCCAGAGCGGACCGGCTCCGAAAATTTCGCAAAGATGACCCTGCCTACAACCAGCTGCACCTGGACGTGCGAACATGGGGAATCGTCATCACGGTTTGGTGGTTTGCTTCGTTCTCCCTGTTGGCCATCGGAGTGGTTCTGTTCAGTCGCTGAATCGGAAACGAACGCGACCCTTCCAGTCGCCCGAATCAACCATGGCCGGAGCCTCGGCCCTTCGTTCACTCCCGGTGCATCTGTGGGCTATTTCTGGATCGCTGGCCGGTGGGAATAGGTCTTAGTGTTCCCCCTGTCATGGCTTCGAAAAATCAAACGTGGTCGTTTTGGATGCGGTGCTTTTGGGACGTGCTAATGCTAATTCCCATGGCGGGTTCGTTAACCTTCATGGGGACCGTTTTGATCACATGGCGCTTGGAGGGTAGCTTCGATATGGGGTCCAAAAAAGGGGTCAAACGCTTAAAGTTAATATTACTACACTATGTTGATATTAAGCGTTTGA
>CAKZMS010000144.1 GCA_937128785.1 uncultured Opitutaceae bacterium
CTCCGCGCAAATGGTCACAGGCGATTCTCCGAGTTTGTGATTGAAGGCGCGCATGCCGTGACTGCTGGAGGCCGGTTCATCGGCCAACACGATGTCCAGCCGGTGGGTCTCCAGTTGGGCCAGCAGGTCCTCCACTTTGCCTTCGCGACAGATCACGTGGATCGATTGCCCTTCGGCGAAGATGGGGCGGAGGATTTCGTTGGTCACGAGCTTCGGCAGAGCGTCGGCGACGCCGACATGCAGCCGCATTTGCTCCGCGGTGGGACGTCGCTGGATGGCGTTGGCCAGTTCGTCGCCGAGGGAAAAAATCTCATCGGCATACCGGAGAGCGATCTGCCCGGCATCGGTCAGCACGTTGGACCGCCCCTTTTTCTGGAATAGTTTTTCGCCAAACGTGTCTTCCAGTTCCTTGATCTGGGCCGAGATGGAAGGTGGGGAAACGTGGAGTTTTTCCGCGGCTTGGCGGAGGCCGCCTTCGCGGGCCACCGCGCGGAAGTAGCGCAAGTGGTGGTAGTTGAAGGGCAGGGACATCGTGCCGCAAACGATTAGGAAAAACCTAAAAGACAAATCAGTTAATCATATTAGTCTAAATTTGAGTTATGGGTATCTTAGAGCCTATTCATATTTCATCTCCCAGCTCCTCCGACCCTGCGCGAAGTCCCAATACTCGCTACTCATCCACCATGATGCTTTCCATCCGCTATCGCCATATTTCTCCGCCGGCCTCGCTCGACGAGAAGATCGAGGAGCTTTTGCTGCCCTTGGGCGAACATTGTCGGGTGGACCAAGCCGAAGTGCTGATCGAACACCGAGCCGAAAAGAGCCCCCCGTACATCGCCAAAGTGCGGGTAGCGGTTCCAGGGCCGGACGTGGACGTGGAGATTTCCGATCATACCCCGGAAAACGCCTACCGCCGTGCTGTCACCGAGATTGACCGTCGCCTCCAACGTCGCCTGCTCAGCCGCACCCGGCAGCGGATCCGCGGACGCAAGCATGCCCAGAATTTTCGCATCGGACGACGCAGCCGCTGAGTCCCCCGCGATCCTTACAACGTAACGAAACTACAACTACATATGAAAACTCCTAAGCTTCTTTCATTTGCGACCGCAGCGATCGCCGCGGTGATCCTTCCCCCAACTCTTTCCGCCGTGACCTCGGCCGAGGCGCAAAAGGCGATGACGCCACAGGATGCCTTTGAGGCGCTGTATCATGGCAACGAACGCTTTGTGTCCGGCGTTTCGGTGAACCGGGACCTCGGGGCCGAAGTCGCGGCCACCTCCACCGGCCAATACCCGCTGGGCGTCGTGCTCGCCTGCCTCGATTCCCGCACCACTCCGGAGAACATGTTTGATACCGGCATTGGCGACATCTTCGTGGGTCGGATTGCCGGCAACTTTGCTGATGAGGAAATGATCGGCAGCTTCGAATTCGCGCACAAGCTGGCCGGAGCCAAGGTGCTGGCCGTCGTCGGCCACACCCAATGCGGCGCGGTGAAAGGAGCCTGCGACGGAGCCAAAATGGGTAACCTGACGCGCACGCTCGCTCAGCTGAACGCCGCGATCGAGGAGGTTCCCGCTTCCGTCAAACCGCGTAACTCCAAGAACCCGGCCTACGTCCAGAAAGTTGCCGACGCCAACGTTCGTCTCACCGTCCAGGAAATCCTGGACGAGAGCGACGTGCTCCGCGACATGGTTGAGGCCGGTGAACTCGGCGTGATTGGTGGCATGTATGATCTCGAGACCGGTAAGGTGACCTTCTTTGAAGACACCGCTCACGGACTCAAGATGCCCTGAACTTTATACGCTTTTGGTCTGGAGGTAGGACCCGGCCAAATAACACGTATGTAGGGAGCCCGGTGGCCGAAAGGCCGCCGGGCTTTTTGCTGAAACCATGTCAAGCGGCTCGAGCCTGTTAAGGAACGGGCTCGCCACTGTGGCGGGACTCCCAACAGCATACCGCCATCGCCGTTCCTCCTCCCAAATCCAACGTTCCCGCTCGCGCCTGGGAGTGGCTATTCCGCTACACGGGATTTCCGGCCCGCCGGCTGGATCCACCGGCGGAGCTGTTGATGTTACTGGCCGCGGCGGTGGCCGAAGAGGGGGAGGCGAGTACTTCCACTGCCGGTAGTCGGTTGGTGCGGCGTGACGGTCGCGAAGCGGCTTCGCAGCGCCAACAGGCCGAGAATCGGCGCAAGGCTCATTTCAAAAGTAACAATCGCACGAAGGTATGATGGGAAAGGTTGGGGTGATGGAATCGCTCATCGAAACGATGAGCCAAAGAGGGAAATCCCGTTGCCTGCTGACCGGAGCGATTCTAGCCGGTTTAATTATGGCCCCGCTGGTGGCGCAGGAGCTGGAGCCCGGGGCCTACTCGCCGTCGCCGATCGGGTTCGACATCATTGCGGTGGCCGGCACGAGCAGTAGTGGCGATCTCAACTTTGATTCGAGCAGCGCCATCGAGGATGCCGAGGCCAACATCAACAATGCCGCGATCGGTTACGTGCGGACTTTGGGAGTCAATGGCCGGCAGGCGAGTATCGGTGCCGTGGTGCCTTATTTGAAAGGCAAGCTGGAGGGTAGCGTGGCGGGAGAACCACGCGAAGCCGTGCGTTCCGGGTGGGGC
>CAKZMS010000145.1 GCA_937128785.1 uncultured Opitutaceae bacterium
TTTCATGGGGATCGCCGCAGACAATCGCGAGAACGGCTTCGTGCCCGAAGAACTGCTCGAGCTCACCAGCATGCTCGCTGATCAATACGTCTGCAATTTCTCCGTCTTCCAATCATTGCTCGATCACTGGGCGCTCAAACAGCTATTCCCCATCGCACCGCTCCACCGCTTGAACGAGAAACCCGCGGTCAATGCGACCTTGGTCGACATCACCTGTGACTCGGACGGCAAAATCGACAACTTCATCGACCTCCAAGACACGAACCACCACCTCCCGCTCCATCCGCTCGACGGTGACCCCTACTACCTCGGGGTGTTCCTCACCGGCGCCTACCAGGACATCATGGGTGATCTGCATAATCTGTTCGGACGGGTCAACGAGGTGCACGTGTTCCTCGAGGATGACGAAGACAACGGATTTTACATCGAGGAAACGCTCAAGGGCTCGAGGATTCGCGACGTCATCAACGGCGTGCAGTATTCCCACAACGATCTCGCCCGCCGGATCAAGAAACTGATCGATGCCGCCACCAAACGCGACGAAATCAAACCCCGCGAGGGAGTCCGTTGGCTCGATTTCTACGAAGATCTGCTTGAGTCCAAAACCTATCTCAACATCGAGCACGGCAAGAAACGCAAACGGAAGCCTCGGCAGTAGCCGCGCGGGTCGTATCTAGGATTCCGGCGCGGGCGGCCAATCGTGTTTGGGGTAGCGCCCGGCCAATTGCTTGCGCACGTCGCGATACGCTCCCCGCCAAAATCCATCCAAACTATCGGTCAATTGCACCGGGCGTTGGTTGGGGGCCAGGATCTCCCATTGGACCTCCAACTTTCCCAAGCCGATCCGAAACGCATCAGTGAGCCCAATTAAGTCCTGGAGCTTGGCGGAGAGCACCGGCCGGCCCGTATCATCGTAGCGAATACGCGCCCGGCGCCCCGACGGCAGTTCGATCCGTTCCGGCAGGTAGTCGTCCATGACCGCCAACTGCTCCACTCGCAGCCAATCCCGTAGAACCGGCATGACATCCCGATCCTTGAGTTCCCGCGCCCCCCGACAGCCCAGACAGATCTGTTCGATCAAGAGTTCATGATCTTCAGGGGAGATCGGACTGACTTCCAACTCGGGGAACCACTGCGCCATGCGGTTCACCCGGGTGATCCAGCGATCTACGGCTTCAGTCCAGTGCTTGAGTTTGATTTCCCCCCGCCGCACGCGCGCCGCCAACAGCTGGGCCGCCGCCTCCGCCGGCGGCTCGCTCGCCGTGGGCCTCGCCGCCAGCACCAGATCCCGAAACCGGCGCTCCCGGCGCATGATGACACGACGGGTTTGCTCGTCATAGACCACCCGTTCCTCCTCGCTAATGTCATCCGGAAACAATTCGGCCAACCAAGCCTCCTCTACGGCAGTCGCCCGCGACAACAGTACGTTTACTTCCCCACCCCGGCCTTCGATTTCGTTAATGTCGGCCGCCACCAGCAGATTCGCCGACTGCACGACACTCTCTCTGGCCAACTGGCCTTTGCGGTTGTGCACCAGCGCACAGCGCAAGGTTCCCCGATCGAGCCGCAACGCCAACTGGTCGGAAAACCCGGCCAATACACATTTGGCGATTTCCGCATCCGGCACCGCCTCATCACTAGTCATACCCTGTTGCTGGGCAACTCCCCACAGCTGTTCGAACAGTGGTCCCACCTGTCGGGCGGCCGCGGCGTGGATTCCCCAGCTCTGGCAGGCGTTCAGATCAAAACGGTCACTACGCGCCTGCTGCCACGCCGCCATCAGCTGGAAAAAATCACTCAGTTCATGCTCCCCCCACGCCTGCTCCCTCCGCTGCACGACGTTTCGATCCACCCCACGCAGTAGGAAGTTTCGTCCCTGGGTCATTGCGGCCATGAGGGCAACGACACGCACGCAACCCCGACGTTCGGCCTCCAAGAGCATCCGAGCATAACGCGGGTGACTGGGAAACGCCAACATCCGCCGCCCGACATCCGTAATGCGTCCCTCGTGGTCAGCCGCCCCCAAATCGTGCAGCAACGTTTCGGCGCGCCCCAGCGCGAGTCCCTCCGGAGCTTCAAACCAGGGAAAGTCTGCCACCTGGGAGATACCCGCGGCTTTCAGGGTCAGCACACTTTCCGCCAAATCCACCCGGTGCACTTCGGGGCGCTCATGGGCGGCACGATCCGCGTGATCCCGCTCAGACCACAGTCTCAGACAAGATCCTGCCTGCACGCGTCCCGCTCGACCGGTGCGCTGATCCGCGCTAGCTCGAGATATCTTTTCAATCAGCAGGGTGTTGATGCCACGCCGCGGATCGAATCGAGCGATCCGCGCCAAGCCCGAATCGATCACCGCGGTAATGCCCTCGATCGTCAGGGAGGTTTCGGCGACGTTGGTGGAGACGATTATTTTTCGATCGCCGGCTGGTGCCACCGCGGCGTCCTGTCGCTCCGGCGGCAATTCGCCGTGCAACGGCATGATGCTAAATGCCCGCAGCGCTCGCTCATTTTCCAACGCTCGGATCGTGCGATTGATTTCGTAGGCCCCCGGCATGAACACCAGCAGGTCTCCATTGGTTTGTTCGGCCACCCGCACCGCTTCTCGCGCCGCCACTTCCCACACTGGATCGCGCTCAAAGTTCGGTGACTTGGGCAAATACCCAATCTCCACCGGATAAGTCCTCCCGACCGACTCCACCGCCGCGCAGGGGGAGAGAAACTCCATCAAACGACTGCGGTCCAACGTAGCGGACATCACGATAATCTTAAGGTCCGGTCGATGCTCGGCCTGAATCTGTCTCGCCCGCGCCAGGGTGATATCCCCGTAGAGGTGGCGCTCGTGAAATTCATCAAAAACCAAAACACTGATTCCCTGGAGCGCGGGATCGCTGGTCATCTGCCGGAGCAAAATACCTTCGGTGACATAGCGGATCTTGGTCCGCGGGGAGGTTCGATTCTCCAATCTAATCTGGTAGCCCACTTCATCACCCAATCGCACCTGCTCTTCGGCCGCCACGCGTTGGGCCAACATCCGGGCGGCGAGGCGCCGTGGTTGTAGCACCACCACCTGTCCCGTATCCAATAAACCATGACATCGCAGCATCCGTGGCACCTGCGTCGACTTACCCGACCCGGTCGGCGCCGAGACCACGACTCGGCCATATTGCCGCAACCCCTCAAGCAGGTCCGATTCGATTTCGTAGATGGGGAGTTGGTCCGCAGAATTCAACGGACTCACCCTTCCTTTCCCAACCTTACTATCAAGCCTAAGTCAGGCCAAGCGCACCGAAAGTTATGCACCGGTTATTCACTACGCCGTTGATGGTGAATAACTTGTGAGTATCAAATGCGTGACTTTTTGGAAAACATCCTGCAAGGTTTTCGACGTTCCTTGATAGAACAGTCAAGCGCACGACGCCCAATGAAAAAAGCGGCGAAAGCGGAGACTGGGATACGCCCGAGAAATCGGGGAAAGGGGAATCGGAGCTGGTCCGGTTCACCCCCTCACGAAAGCGCTTGCGCCAAGAGAGGCATATATCACCAGCTCCTCTACTCGGAGTCGTGTCCGAGTTAGAAACACGAAATCAGGAGCTGAGCGACGAGCGGCGAAGTAAGAAACCGCCCGCGAGTCGAGTCAGGCACAACGGAAGTTTCGAACGTTGTGTTGATACCGTGACCCAGAGGGTTCCGGCTGCTACGGTAAGCCAGCCTGCAATCGGTTTTGGACGGAGAGATTCGTCGAAAGGTCGCGCCCAAGTCAGGGCGTGGACGCGAAAACAAAACAGAAGAGCAGGAGATCAGACAGGTGTGGCAAAACCTGGAAGGTCTCAACAACAGGGCGGTGCGAAAAACCGCGTCACCCTATTGCAAGGTAGAAGGCAGCCTGAGAGTTAAGAGGTCAGACCCGTTTCACGGGGCAAACGCCCAGCCAAAAGCTGGGGCCGTCCCCGCGAGAAAGGTGCTGAAGTGAAGATGCGCCCTTGCAAGCACATCGGCACCATGTCCGGCGAATCTCCCCCGGCAGGGAGAGATCGAACTGGGCAGAGAGGCCTCACTCAATAAACTCCGGTCGGAAACGACAGGAGCGATCCCGCCATGAGATCGAAAACCACGCATGCCGTGTGGAGTGGCGTCGGGGAGTCTGCAGCCCGCGAAAGCGAGAGCGCCAAATGTAGACATTCGGGAAAGAGCACGTGGCGAGTGCCCAACCCCCAGATTTGGCCCAGAGAACTTCGGTTCTCTGGGCCTTTTTTGTGCCCGGATTTTTCCGCCGTCAACCCGCCATGTGCCGGCAGCCCATCGGTCATGCCGGGATTTCAAATTTGCCCCACTTTCCACCCGCCTCCCCCCGGATCCGGGTTCAGTTAACTTTTTGAGGACATCCTCCCTTTCCTCATCCCATGAGATATGAGAAATACGGGCCGAATATCATATCCGGATTGAATCAACGCCCCCAGCAGCATGGCTTGGAGCTACTGCCTCAACCCCTGTTTTGTCGCCACCCACCGTAATCTACCGCTCATGCCCTCACCCGAGCCCACTGCCCGCCCCAACATCGTCCTCATTCTGACCGATCAACAGCGCTTCGATACCATTCGCGCCCTCGGCTACGACCACGTCGATACCCCCAACCTCGATCGGCTGGTCAAAGAAGGAACTTCCTTCAACCGCTGTTACGTCACGGCACCCTCCTGCGCCCCGAGTCGAGCCTCTCTTTTCACCGGACTTTATCCGCATACCTGCGGGGTGATGAAAAACATGGATCGTTGGGAGCATTCCTGGGTCGAGCTGCTCAACGACTCCGGCTACCATTGCGCCAATATCGGCAAGATGCACTCGTGCCCGTTCGAGACTCCCATGGGATTTCACGAGCGGTTTGTCGTCGAAAACAAAGACCGCTACCTCGAGGGCCGCGAATACCAGGACCAATGGGATCGCGCCCTGACCGCTCGCGGCATGCGCAAGCAGCAACGGGAACTCTATCGCCTACGGGACGACTACCGCGAAAGCCTTGGTGCGTTTTTGTGGGAGATGGGCGAAGACACCCACTCGGACAACTTTGTCGGCAATGCCGCTTCCCGTTGGGTCGAAAACTATGACCAACCCAAACCGTTCTTCCTCCAAGTCGGCTTTCCCGGGCCGCACCCTCCCTACGATCCCACTCCCCGCTTCGCGGACCAATACACCGATCGCGATATCCCACTCGATCCGGTGACCAAGGAAGACCTCGCTGGCCAACCCGACGCGCTCAAGGAACTGCGCCAACACAATTGCGACATCGACCACGATTCGGTGGTTCACCAGATGGAGCCATCCGAGGCCGCCCGTTTACGCCAACGCCAGTATTACATGGCAAACGTGAGCATGATCGACGAACAGGTCGGCGAAATCATCGCCAACCTCGAAAAGACCGGCCGGTTGGACAACACCCTCATCATCTTCACTTCCGATCACGGCGATTGCCTGACCGATCACGGCCACAGCCAAAAGTGGACGATGTATGAGCAATCCGTGCACGTGCCGCTCATCGCCTGGGCTCCCGGGCGGGTGGCCGCGGGTCGCCGAGTAGACGGGCTCTGCCAGTTGATGGATGTGGGGCCGACCATTCTGGAAGCCGCCGGCGTTGAGATTCCCGAATATTTCGCCGCCGAAACCCTCGGCCCTGCGTTCGGCGAAACCAACGATTGGAATCCGCGGAAATTTGCCGTGTGCGAACAAATCGGCGACGCCACGCTGACCGGCACCAAATTCGAGACCATGATCTGCGATGGGCGTTGGAAACTGGTGCACTTCGTCGACGACGAAGCCGGCCAGTTGTTTGATTTGGAATCGGATCCCAAGGAATTCCACAACCGCTGGGACGACCCCGATGCGGCGGGTGAGAAACAACGACTGCTCGACAGTTTGCTGCGCTGGAGAATCGAAACCACGGCCATCTCGGCGAATCACAATGCCGATCACCGGTAGTCTTTCGCAAACCTAGCCGGACCGTGGAAGGATTTGAGCTAGCGCTGCAGACCTTGATCAGCCCCGCCGGGCTGATCGCGATTCTGGCGGGCACCGCCTTGGGGATTTT
>CAKZMS010000146.1 GCA_937128785.1 uncultured Opitutaceae bacterium
CGGGCGAGTCGGGGCAGTTGGCCAAACCCTGCGCGAGGATCTTGTCCGATTGGGTCTGCTGCCCGGTTTGCGCCAGCAGGGCTGACAATTGGGCCCAACCGTCAGCAAACTTGGGATCCAATTGGGTGCAGCGACGGTAGGAAGCCATGGCCCCTTGGTAGTCGCGTTGAGACTTGAGGTGACCGGCGAGCTGGAAGTGGGCGGACACGTCATTGGGCGCGACTTCGATGGCGCGATTCAACCAGAGCAGCGCCGTTTCGTTGTCGCCGTGACGAGCCTTGGCTCCGGCTTCCAAGGCAAGACGGAAAGAATCGTAGCAGTCGGCCATGAGTTCATCCAGCCAGGGGTCGGTCGGATCCCGGTATGCTCCGGAAGCGGAGAGACGACCGCGGATGGATTCGGCGGCGCGGGTTTCGCCGAGGCGTTCGTAGAGCGAGACGATCAGGTCGTAGCCCAAGTTGTAATTGGTCATGATCACCACCCGTTCCAATTTCTTCCGGGCGTCGCGCCACTGTTCGTTTTCCAGATCAATCCGCGCGAGACCGAGCATGGCCCACGCGTTGTCCCCTTCCTGTTCAAGGATCGCGCGGTAGGCCGCTGTCGCGGCTTCGATTTGGTTGTTCTTCAGGAGCAGGTCGGCGCGGCGAAGCTGTGCCGGCAGGTAGTCCGGAGCCAATGCGATGGTGCGGTCCCACAGGGCAATGGCGGGCGCGGCTTGGCCGAAACCGGCGAGGATGGTGGCGTGCCGGTGTGGCCAGCGGGGTTCGGCGGGTTCGAGTTCCGCCAGGCCCACGTAGGTTGCCACGGCGGTATCGAGGTATCCATTGGAGTGATATAGTTGGCTCAGTTCGATCAGCCCGTCCCGGGCGCCGGTGAGGGATAGCGCGGTCTCATCGGCCGAAGCGATGCGCGAAGCCAATTCGGCATGGGCACCCGCGAGGTCCGGGACGGCCGGCAGGTGGGCGGCGACGATGGCGTATTGTTTGGACTTGGCGCCATACCACCAACCGCCTCCGGCCAACAGACCCACGGCGATAGTCCCGATGATGATTTTGCCGAGGGTGTTCATCGGTGCCAGAGCATGATGCGACCCATCGAATCGAAGGGCGGATAGATATAGAAACCACCGGTGACGAGAGCGGGTTTGCCGCTGTCGTCGAAGGTGCCGGCCCCGAGGGTGATCAGATCCTTGGGGGTGCGGGTGAGAACGTGGGGGGTGAAATTCATCTTACCATCGTTGCGCCACCACATGAGCGACACCACTTGGCGGTCCTGACTGTTCCAGTCGGCGTAGGCGGCGGAGGATACGACGTCCATCGCGCCGTCGGCATCCAAATCGACCCCGATGGGGGCGTAGGCACCGGGGAGGTGACCGATCCGATGATATTTGAAGCCGGAACCGGTGTTCTCAAACCACTGCAGGCCGTGCCAAGGTCGGGGGCCGGGAGTGGCGGCGGGACCAAAACCGTCCCCATTGGAGTAAATCAGATCGGGTCGACCGTCGCGGTTGAGGTCGGCGAGGCTCATGCCGCTGCTGCCATAGTCCTCGTTGGTGGATCCCCAAATGCGTTCGGTCTTAAAGCTGCCTCCCCCGGTGCCCACGAAGACGTAGACCTCTTCCCATTGCTGGGAGATGAGCGCCGCGATGTCCGGGATCCGGTCGCCGTTAAAATCGGCGACTTCCACATTGATGGCCCCGGACAGCTCGAGCAAAACGTGCCGTTTGAAGTCCCACTTGCCGGACCCGGTTCGTTCCAACCACGAAATTTCCCCCTGATCGTAGCCGAACTGAGCCACGGCGAGATCAAGGCGGCCGTCGCCGTTGAGGTCGGCCGGTCGCATGTCGACGATGCGCGAGGTCTTATCGAGGATATTGTGGGTCGTAAAATTTTGCGCACCATCATTTTCCAAGATAAAAGCGATACCGATCCGGTCGTTGTGGGGAAAGACGATGGTCATGCTCGAGACGATCAGGTCGATATCGCCATCCTCATCCATATCAGCGCCTTCCACGTGCACGGGGCCGGCCATGTCGGTCGCGAGCAGCTCTTCGGGAGCAAATTCTCCGAGGGCGGTCTGCCGAATCCACCTGATCTCGTTGTCCTGCGCTTCACAGAAGACGATGTCGTCTAGTCCATCCTGGTCCAAATCGATGACCTTGAGGTGGGCGATCCAAGGCGGAAGCTCCGTGAAGGTACCCAACTCCCTCGAATTAAGAAGGTTACTGGCATCGACCGGACCGGACTCAACGGTCGTGGGCACGGTCTTGAGCCGGGCGGGTGGGGGTTTGCTACATCCCGATAGCCCCAGCAACCCGACTGCCAGCGCACCGAGTACGGTGAGGCGGATGTTGGTGGGAGCAGAGTTCATGGTAGGTCAGACAAAACCCAAGCAGGGCAGGGATCCATCATTGAAACACTCAACGTTCGACGACGTTCCGTCGGGCGCAACTCTAGGTTGGAGGCATAAGTTGGGCGCTTGCGCCGGATTACCCGAATTCACTCTGAGACAAGGTCAGATTTCCCAGTCAAATCGGATCAATTGGCCCCGCCCCTGCTATTAGCTCGAGTCCGTCGGAGTGACGGGCGCACTTCTGAGCGGTGCACTTTCCCCAAAAGCGTCTTGCGCGTCGGGAAACGGTTGGGGATGCTCAGGTCAATTTTCGCAGTAACTACGCCTGTTTTTCACCATGGTATCACCTAACCAAGACGTCGCATTCGATAACAAGATTGAGGGAGACATCGTCATCTCACGCCTCGATGCGGTGATCAATTGGGTGCGCTCCAACTCGATGTGGCCGATGCCCATGGGGTTGGCCTGCTGCGCCATCGAATTAATGGGCACGGCCTCGGCCCGTTTCGACATCGCGCGGTTTGGTGCGGAGGTGATGCGGTTCTCTCCCCGGCAGTCCGATTGCATGATCGTCGCGGGCACCGTGACCTACAAAATGGCTCCGCACGTGCGTCGTATTTACGACCAGATGGCCGAACCGAAGTGGGTGATCGCCATGGGGGCCTGTGCTTCCTCCGGCGGCATGTATCGCAGCTACGCCACCCTCCAGGGGGTGGACCGGATCGTGCCGGTTGACGTCTACGTAAGCGGTTGTCCGCCGCGGCCGGAGGCGCTGTTGGATGCGCTGATTAAGCTTCAAGATAAGGTCAAACGCTCACCGTCCCTTAAAAATTTGACCGCCTGATCGGTCACCCTGCGCTTCAACTTTCCTACCATGTCCGAGACCGTCGCCGACGACACCACCACTTCCCTCCAAGCCAAGTTCCCGTCCGCGACCCTGCGTGAGTCTCTCGACCACCCGGCCGTCAACGTTCCGGTGGGCGAAGCCGTCGCCGTGCTGGAGTGGCTCAAGGACGAACAGGGTTATGATTTTCTGGTGGATGTAACGGCGGTCGACTGGGCGGAAAACGTCTCCCCCCGGTTCACCACCGTCTGGCATCTTTATTCCACCGCGAAACACACTTACATCCGCGTGGCGGCTGATTGTGCCGACGACGCGGATCCGGTGGCGCCGACCGTTACGCAACTCTGGCCCGCCGCCGATTGGCATGAGCGCGAAACCTTCGACCTCATGGGTATCAAGTTCGAAGGCCACCCGGACCTGCGCCGTATCCTGATGTGGGACGGTTACCCGCACCACCCCTTGCGCAAAGAGTTTCCCTTGGCCGGCATCGAAACGGAGCTGCCCGATATCGAGGTTGCCGAGGAAACCGAAGCCAAAGTGATTGCCGCTCCGATGATGGGCGGACCGTTCGTCGCCTCCAACAAAGGTGAGATGAACATGACCGACGCTGAACCCCGGGCGAAGGACGAAAGCTGGAACGAAAAGCTGCCGAAACCCGAATAAGCCCGAACCGAATTTTTAGCACCGATGGCCACCGAATTTAACGTCCCTGACACCGCCGCGAAAACCGCGGACGCCGCCAGCCAGGAATTT
>CAKZMS010000147.1:5000-11528 GCA_937128785.1 uncultured Opitutaceae bacterium
CAGCGGGGCAAGATCGAAGCGGCGGGCGGACGCATCCTTGCCCCGCTCCAAGACAATCGGTTTTACCCCCAATTCAATTAACTTGAGCGCGGCGAATAGTCCCGCCGGACCGGCACCGACAATGACGACCGTTTTCGCGCTGGCTGCGAGCTCGGGATACGACGGGCAGGGTGGGGAATCCGCCGGTAAAGGACCTGCGCACGACAACTCCAGTCGGAGCCTGATTTTGATGTCCCGTTTTCGCGCGTCGATGGAGTGTTTCCTCACCCGCATATCTTGGATGCGCTCTGGTGGGATTCGTAACTTTCTGCTCAGTGACTGTTTCCACACCGATCGGTCTTCCGAATCCTTCAGGGGAAGGACGATATCGACCGGCTGCGTGGGAGGTAAAGTCATGGAAAGAAATGAGGGCGGGAAAGGTCTCCAAGATAAGAATCCGGGGGACCAACGACGATTGAATTTAAGATTTATGCAAGATTTGCCCGGTTGGGTCCGTTTCAGGAGGCAACCGCACCTTCCCCGCCATGGTCCTGAACCGAATCGAACAGCATTTTTGTCACTTAATGGAAGCCGATCCCATTGTTCGTCGTGGTTTGATTGGCGAATGGAAATCAACCGAGCCGGAGCTGGCCGATCAGCTTGATCGCTTATTGAATCGCTTTGAGTCCGAGGCTGATGACCATGAGCCGTCGCCGCTGAACCTGCTGGGCTCATGGGCCGATTGATCGATTAGATTCGGGCGGTATTGGCCCTCGCGGTTGCGGGGCGGCTGGACTGGAGTTTGTAGCCTCGTGGCTAATCAACTTCGCAACGCGGTTTCACCCTATCTACTTCGGCATGCTTCGGATCCCGTGTTTTGGCGGGAGTGGAATGAGGCGGCCTTGGCGGAGGCCCGCGACCATAATGTCCCCCTCTTTGTCTCGGTGGGCTATTCCAGCTGCCATTGGTGTCGGGTCATGGGGCATGAGTCGTTTCGAGATGAGGGCGTTGCCCGACGACTCAACTCTGACTTTGTTGCCATCATAGTCGATCGTGAGGAGCGACCTGATCTGGATCGCATCTACATGAACTACGTCCAAGCCGTCACCGGCCGATCGGGTTGGCCTCTTTCGGTTTGGTTAACCCCGGATCTGAAGCCGTTTTTCGGCGGGACGTTTTTTCCGAGGAAGCCCCGGGACAAACAATCAGGATTCTGCGAGGTGCTGGATTCGGTTGCCGCCGGCTGGCAACAGGACCGGACAAAGACTGAGGCAGAGGCGGAACGCATCCTGCACAACCTCCAAGAGGCTCACCAAACTCATCCCGTGGGTGATGCCCTGCCCGATCTCACCGAGCCGGGGGGCGACGCGTTCGAGAGTGCCTACACCTATTTTTTCGAAAACCATGACGCCCAGTTTGGTGGGTTTGGCGGCGCCCCGAAATTCCCCCGGCCCCAGACGATTGGATTCCTGATCCGTTGTGCCGCGCTCCAAGGTTTGGAGTCAGCCCCGGGACGCGAGGCTTTGGCCATGGTGACCAAGAGCCTGGAGGGCATGTCGCGTGGGGCGATCCACGACCACATCGGTGGCGGGTTCCATCGCTATGCCGGGGACGATGGCTGGCGGGTGCCGAATTTCGAAAAGATGCTCTACGACCAGGCGCAAATCGCGGTCAACCTCGTCGATGCGTATCAGTTTTCCCAAGACGAGCGTTTTGCGGGCATTGCCAGCCATCTGTTCGCCTATGTGGTCCGAGAGTTACGTCATCCCGAGGGGGGATTCTGGGCGGGGCAAGGAGCTGATTCGGCCTCTAGCTCCGCCGCCGAGTTGTCGCAACCGGGAGCCTTCTACCGGTGGGACTATCGGGAACTGCTGGAATTGAGTGGTGATGCCGGCGAGGAGATTACGCAGCTCTTTGGGGTTCTTCCTGAGGGCAACCTACCGAGTTCGCCCCATCCATCCGATGACAGGCAAGGGCTCAATGTGCTCTATCAGGCTGAATCAATTCAGGCCGTGGCGCGACGGCAGGAAACCGACCCCGCTGAATTGGCCACTCGACTTGATCGGGTTTTGGCAAAGTTGCGATCGGATCGACTCCGCCGGCCGGCTCCTTCCCGGGATGAGAAAGTGGTCGCGGCTTGGAATGGATTAATGATCGCGGGGTTGGCTCGTGCCTCGACCAGCGAGGCCCTTGCCCTCAGGGATGCTTCGGAAGACCACGCCGCCTTGGCGGAGTCCGCCGCTTCCTTCCTCCGGCAGCATCTGTGGGAAGCGGATTCCTCCACGCTGTATCGGGTTTGGCACAAGGGGAAACGATCTGGCCCCGGGCTGGCTGAAGATTACGCGTCACTCGTCTACGGACTGCTCGAGCTATATGATGCCACGGTCTCGGTCGAGTGGCTGCGGTGGGCGGATGAGCTGCAGTCGCGCATGGATGAATTGTTTTGGGATGAAAGGGCGGGAGGGTATTTCCAAACCCGTCGCACGGATGCTTCGATCGTGCTCCATCTCAAGGATGATCACGACGGCGGGGAGCCGTCCGCCAACTCGCTGGCGGCGACGAATCAATTTCGGTTGGCAGCGCTGCTGCAGGACGAGCGGCGTTACTCACGAGGATTGAAAACGCTGCAGGCGTTTCGGCACGTTTGGGAGAAAACGCCGTGGGTCATGCCCACTATGCTGGAAGCCGTGGAGTGGTCTTTGTCTGAATCTCGGCGGGTTACGATCTGGGGAAACCCCCGCCATCAGGACTGTCAAAGCATGATGGCAGTTGCCCGCGATCGTCGAGGACCCCGCCGCGTAACGGTGTTGATAGACCCGGATAATCCGGATGCCTGGCTGGTCTCCAAGATTCCCCAACCGGTTGAAACAGTGCTCCTGCCTCAGGCAACGGTGTGTTCTCGGGCAGGTTCCTCGCCGCCAGTCACATCCGCAACGAATCTGCGTCTGCTCCTAAATCCGTAGGTAAAACCGCTCAATTATGCGTTTCAGCCTCAGGCGAAGGTTGACGCCTATCGATGATTCCCGGTTAGTTCTTTGGTCTCCTCCGCAAGTAGGTGGCATTAATCGACTCGACCCACTGTGCAAATTCTCGCTGTTGAAGACGACCCGGTAGCCCGCCGCGTCCTTCGTCAGGCCCTAACGAAGTTGGGGCACGACGTGTTGGAGGCTGAAGACGGGGAGGGCGGCTTGGACGTATTGGCGAGAGACAACGTTCGCGTCATCGTCAGCGATTGGATCATGCCCAATTTGGACGGGCTCGAATTCTGCCGAAAAGTGCGACAACGTCCGGCGGAAGATTACGTGTATTTTATTCTGCTCACGGGACGCACGGCCTCGGCGGAAAACGAACGGGAAGCGGCCGATGCGGGCGTGGATGACTTTCTGAGCAAACCGCTCGACGTGAACGAACTTTGGATGCGGCTCCGCGTCGCCGAACGGATCCTGCAATTTGCGACTCAGGTCCGCACGCTGGAGGCGTTTTTGCCCATCTGTTCCTACTGCAAAAAGGTGCGCGAGGACTCCAATTATTGGACGCAGATCGAGAGCTATATCAACACGCGGACCGGCACCGATTTTAGTCACTCCGTCTGTCCGGACTGTTACCAGCGCGTGGTCCTGCCCGAACTGGAGAAACTGAAAGCGGACGCCGCGAAGACCGCTGAAAGTAAAGGCAGTTAGGACGAAATGGCGGCAGAGGAAATTGAGCGTTTGGAAGAACGGATCGCCTGGCTTGAGCGCCATGTGATGGAGCAGGACAAGGTCATGCTGGAGCAATCCAAGGCTCTTGAAAAAGCGAGCGAGGCACTCAAAGCCATCCGCGAACAGCTGAATTCCCGCGAACCCCCGCTCGACCCCAACGAACGCCCACCACACTACTAAATCGGTGGGTCGGATTTGATCCGGGTGGACTCCAGGATCATTAAGCTAATGCTTACAAGGGATTTATAGTGATATTTAGGCTTCAATGGAAATATTAGATATGCCTAAAACGTAACAATAGATGACTAGTAATCGGTGCCATTTGTGTTACAGTGTAACCATCACGTAACACAGAGGGCCTTGGCCCTCGCAAAGAAAGGGAACCCATGAAACTCAATCTCACCCAAATTTGCTCCGCCGGTCTCGCCCTCTTGGTCTCCGCCGCATTTGCCTCGGCCGAAGAATCTGCCTCCACCTCTCAGGTGGCCAAGGTCGCCCACATCCAAGGTATGGACAAGGCTCCTGAGATCGTCACCCGAGTCGCTCCCGTATATCCGTCTGAATTGCGCGAACGCGGCATTCAAGGAGTGGTGACCGTTGAAATGCTCATCGATTCAACGGGACGGGTCGTAGAGGCCAACGCCGTCCGCTCCACCACCCCGGAATTCGCCGCCCAAGCGGTGGATGCCGCCAAGGCTTGGACCTTCAAGCCGGCCGAAGCCAACGGCAAAAAGATCACGTCCCGCGTCATGGTGCCCTTTGAATTCACCATGCCCCAGGTCGCCGCGCTCGAGTCTCGCTGAGCTTCCGTTCAACGGTCCTCCCTTTCGATCCGCTCTACTCAGGGCGGATCTTTTTTTGGGGCGGAGCTACCAGCCCCGGACATTCGGGGATTGAGCGCGGCGTGCCCTTGTATTGCTTGCCTAGTTATCAATGAGCGCATCCGAGCCCGTTAAAGTTTTCAATCGTTACACCGGCGAGATCGAGCAAGAGCAGATCTACGGTGAAAAGTGGCTGCGTTGGGCCTATGAGACCGGCCTGGGGCGGGCGACCACTGCCATCCTCCTGAAACGGAAATTCTTCTCTTGGTATTACGGCAATCGCATGAACCGTCCCTACAGCGCGCACAAGGTGCTGCCTTTTGTGGTGGACTACGATTTGGACGCCGATGAATTCGGCAAACAGGCATGGGAATATAAGACCTTCAACGAGTTCTTCAGCCGGCGACTCAAGCCGGAGGCCCGACCGATCACACCGGGAGAGGATGTTGCCGTGTTGCCCGCCGATGGTCGGCATCTCGCCTTTCCCCAGCTCGAAAACACCGATGGGTTTTATGTCAAGGGGCAGAAGTTTTCGTTGCCGGAGTTGTTTGGTTCAACTGAAACAGCCGAACCTTTCGCGGGCGGTGGTATGCTGATTTCGCGGCTTTGTCCGATCGATTATCACCGCTTTCATTTTCCGGTCACCGGCACGCCGCGAACCTCCAAAACCATCAACGGATTTCTCTACTCGGTGAACCCCATCGCGCTCCGTCGGCAGGTGGGCTATCTCGTGGAGAACAAGCGCATGTTGACCCTCATCGAATCCGAGCAGTTCGGGTTGGTGGCGATGTTTGAAGTGGGTGCCACCTGCGTGGGCACCATCAAGCAACTCTACGTCGACAGTCGGGCGAACGAGAAAGGGGAGGAAAAGGGACTCTTCAAATTTGGCGGTTCGTGCGTGATCACGGTGTTTCAGCGTGGTCGCATCAAGTTTGCGGATGATCTGGTGCAGCACAGTCGGGAGCATCGGGAAGTCTACGCCAAGATGGGGGATGTGCTGGGCAGTGCCCCCAAAGTCGACTGAAGAGTGAATCGTATCTTCCCAAACTTCGGGCTTTCCGTGGGGCCGCGAAGTGGTTGACTGACGACTCCATCGCTCGGGTGGTGGAATGGTAGACACGAGGGTCTTAGAAGCCCTTGCCGTAAGGCGTGAAGGTTCGAGTCCTTTCCCGAGCACCATCCTTCGTCCCGCAGGGCGGGGCTTCCACCGTGCCAAGGCTATGGCGGACAGGTCGGCTAGCAGGCCAGCCTGGAACGAGGCCGAGGCAGTTTGCGGTTCGGGTAGATTTGGCGCTTACGGCAGCAGGGTGCGGCCCATGAGGTATTGGTCGCAGGCTTTGGCGGCGGCCCGGCCTTCCTGGATGGCCCAAACCACGAGACTTTGACCACGGCGCATATCGCCGGCGGCGAAGACGCCGTCGACGCTGGTGGCGTGTTTGCCTTCGGCCGCAGCGACGTTGGAGCGGGCGTCGGTCTTGAGTTCGAGTTTCTCCACCAGGGTTTGTTCCGGCCCGAGGAAACCCATGGCCAGGAGCACGAGGTCGGCTTTGATCGTTTTCTGGGAGCCTTCGACTTCCTGCGGGAACATACGGCCAGTGGCCTCATCCTTGGTCCACTCGACTTCCATGAGTTCAAGCTCTTGCACAGCGCCGTCGGCGTTGCCGACCAATCGCTTGGTGGTCACGAGATACTCGCGGGGATCGGAGCCTTGCACGGCGTTGGCTTCTTCCTGGCCGTAGTCGATTTTGAAGGTGCGGGGCCATTCCGGCCACGGGTTGTTGGGCAGGCGGGAATCCGGCGGGCGGGCCATGATCTCCAACTGCACGACGCTGGCGCAACCTTGGCGCAGGGAGGTGCCGACACAGTCCGTGCCGGTGTCGCCGCCGCCGATCACGACGACGTGTTTGTCCTTGGCGTGGATCGGTGAGCCGGAGTCGTCATAGTTCTCGCTCAGGAGGGTCCGCGTGTTGGCGGTGAGGAACTCCATGGCGCAGTGCACGCCGCTCAGCTCGCGTCCCTCGACCGGA
>CAKZMS010000148.1 GCA_937128785.1 uncultured Opitutaceae bacterium
GGGGGGGGGCATCGGGAGGGCCAGCGTCATCGCACATGGTCGTCAGGATATCCGCGTGGATATTTCCCAATCGATTCGCCTAGAGCGGGCGTTGAAAGCGCGGGGCATCCCGCACGAGACTTATTACGAAGGTGACTCCGCCCATGGCTTTGCCGCGGCTGAAGCGCAGGCAGCCTATTTGAGTGAGGTGGATGGCTTCCTGCAGGAGTACTTTTTCGGCGGAAAACCGAATGTGACCATCGAGCCTTCCGAGGTGGTTGAGCTGCCTGCCCGGTAGCGCGCCCTAAAAAATCAATTCGAGAACATCCTGGTCGGTGGTCCAATCCAAGCCGGGCCAACCCGACTCGGGAGCCGGGTGGCCGAGTCGTTTACGGATGACTTTGGCCCAAGCCTTATTCCATTTCGTGTCCGGTCCGTTGGTGAGGGAGACCTCACTGATCGCTACTTCGCCCAATCCCCTTAGGGTGATGCGTAAGGGCAGCTTCGGATCCTCGATGGGCAGGGACCAGTCGCGTTTGAGCGGACTGCACCGCCGGGCGGCATTGGACCGAAACTCGATGGTGTGCCGTTGCCGCAAATCGACCCAATTCCCGTCGGCGTTCTGCTGCTGGACCACCACGATATTGGCGTTGGGGCGGGTAGCGTGAACGGTTAGCGAGAGCTGCCACCCGCCCAGGATGGGTGAGGGCGTGTGGAGTCTGGCGGGCGAGCGCAGGGCGCGCTCCAGCCAGCGTTGCCACGCCGTCAATTTCTGTCGGTCCTGCTGCAGGATTTTATGATTCGGGCCGGCTGGTTTTTGCCGTCGCGTGAGCTGCCAGAGCGCGTCAGCGGCAGCCTGGCCCTCTCGAAGTTCGGTGACGAAACCCACCGCGTCGTCGTGAAGTTGATGGAGGAGTTTGGTGCCCTCTTCGGCATGTCCTCGCGCGTGTTGACGACGGGCTCGCAGCACACCCGCCGCGGCGGAGCGCACCAGGCATTCGCGTCGGGCCAGGTAGCGCCGCCACTGCAGGCTGATGCGCAGCGGCTCGAACTGCGCTCGTTTTGTCGCCCGATCAAAAAACCTTACCTTGGCCGATTCGCGGGCGGATCCCTCGTGCAGCGGGCTGGTGTCCCAATGGGTATGTCGTTCGGCCTGGGCGTAGCCGGCAAAGGCGCGTTCATCACAGGCCAGGGCCAGGCGGCTTTCCTTGGCGGGCTGGGCGATGGAAGTCGCCCGACGGAATCCTCGGCGCAGCAAGGTGGCGTGATCATGGGTGTCGCCGTCGAGCCACAAGCCGGCAATGGCGGCATCGATCACAGTGGTGAGTTCGGGGGTTAGGTGGGAGGGCTCCCAAGAAGACACGAGGAACCCGGCGGCCTTGGTCTCCGCGGCTCGCTTCCACCATGAGACCGCGTTGGCCAGACGCTCGCCGAAGACGGGCAACGGCTCGTGCCGAAAGGCGCCGTTCATGGGGCAAGCCCAGTAGTCGATACCGCGTTGGCGGAGCGGTTCGGCGAGATCGGAGTCCTGGAAGTTGAAGTGCGCGAAGCGGGGATGCCGGGCAAAGCCGTGGTAATACCAATCGTAGGCAGCGATGTCGGTAGGGAGGCTCTCGATGGCCTCCGGCAGCATGATCAACATGTCCGCCCAGATCGCCATTTTGAGGCCCGCCGAGTTTACCTGCTCGTTCAGCCGGGTGACATAGGCCGAGAAGTAGGGCGGCAACCCCTGTTGTTCGATTTGAGCCCGACTGCTCGGGTGTTTCCCAAGATGGAATGACTCATCCAGGCCCACGTGAAGTTTGCCCGCGGTGCACAGGGGACGCAGGTCGTTGATAAGCTTTTGCGCGACTTCCAGGGTCCGCGGGTGGTCCGGGCAGATTTGACCAATCTCGGCCGGCGAACCATCGGCATTTTGAAGCTCATTCAGCTCCCGCCATTCAGGCGTTTTGATCAGATATTGGGTATGCCCGAGAAGATTGGCGATGGGCACGACCGTGATGCCCGCCTCGTCGGCGGCGGTAACCAGTCGTTCAAATTGCGACCAAGAGTAGGCATCACTCCGCGCTACCCCCGGCAGGCTGGGGTAGTCCACCGCGTCTTCGAGATGCAGGTGCAGCTCTTGGTAACCCCACTCGGCGTAGCGCGGGAGTTGGGCGATGAGCCAGTCGAGACGTTCGACTTGTCGAGCGAGGTCCCATTGAAAAGCGCGGATCATTGATCAAAAGAAAAGCCGGGCTTGAGCCCGGCTGAAAGAGTGAAAAATGCAGGGACGAATCAACCGGTCTTTTCGGTGATGAGTTTCTCCAGTTTCACGATGTCGGCCGCGAAGTTGCGGATGCCTTCGGCGGTCTTCTCCGTCGCCATGGCGTCTTCGTTCATCTCGTAGCGGAAGGCCTTTTCGTCGAGGGTGACCTGTTCCAAGTCGGAGTTGGCGGCGGTCTCCGGGTCGAGCTTGCGTTCCACCGGGCCATCGTTGTCGGCCAACTCCTGCAACAGGGCGGGGGAGATGGTCAGCAGATCGCAGCCGGCGAGTTCGAGTATTTCGCCGGTGTTGCGGAAGCTGGCTCCCATGACCTCGGTCTTGTAACCGAACTTCTTGTAGTAGTTGTAGATCTCAGTGACCGAAATGACACCGGGATCAGCTGCACCGGAAAAGTCGTTGCCGGTGGCTTTTTTGTGCCAGTCGAGGATACGTCCGACGAATGGGGAGATGAGTTGCACCTTCGCTTCGGCGCAGGCGACGGCTTGGGCGAAGGAGAAAAGCAGGGTGAGGTTGCAGTGGATGCCCTCCTTTTCCAGCGCCTCGGCGGCTTTGATGCCTTCCCAGGTGGAAGCGATTTTGATGAGGACACGGTCGCGGGAGACGCCGTCTTTCTCATACATGGCGATCAGTCCCTTGGCGCGCTCGATGGTGCCGGCAGTGTCGAAAGACAACCGGGCATCGACTTCACTGGAAACGCGGCCGGGCACGATTTCGAGGATGGCCTTGCCGAAAGTAACCAGCAGGCGGTCGATGATGGCGGCGAGAGAAGCTCCGGATCCGGCTTCGGCAATGGCTTGATCGACCAGGGCATCGTAGCTGCCGGATGCCGCTGCTTTGAGGATGAGCGACGGGTTGGTCGTCGCATCCTGGGGGGTGAAAGCTTTCATGCTTTCGAAATCACCCGTATCGGCGACCACGGTGGTGAGGGCCTTCAGTTGTTCGAGTTGGTTCGGCATAGGGGACAAATCTATGCTCAATCCGCGACATGCTTCAAATGGGAATCCAACCAGAGCAATGATTCGGTTACATTGGTGAATTCGCCAGCCAGCTGGGCTTCGTAGGCTGCGGCCAAAATCGGCGTGAACTGGGGTCCCGGTGCCAGACCGCGAGCGATCAGGTCCCGGCCTTGAACTAGGGCGGTGGGGGCCGAGTCGGCTACGGCCAGTGCCTCGGCGCGGGATTCGAGGTGCTCGAGCCGGGCCAGGGTCTCCGGATCCTGCCGGGGTGGCCTCCCATTGGAGTCGGCCCGCATGAGGGTTGCGAGCTGGGTGATCGTTGCGGGGGCGATTTTTCGGGCGAGTCGACGAATTTGGCTGTCGGTTGGCTGGTCCTTTCCGCCGTCATGGTGAGCCAAGTGGAACTGGACCAGGGGCGCGATGGTGGGCGCGAAGGGGTGGGGAGCTCCAATCCGGTGCAGAAATGACTCCGCCAAGGGCATGCCTGCTTTGGCATGCCGCGGGCTGGTCCAACGCCACCGGCCGTTTTTGAGCACCCGTTCCGTGGTGGCCGGTTTCCCAAAGTCGTGAGCCAGGGTGGCAAACATGAGAATCCGTCGGTTTTCGGCGTCGAAATCCGCCCACTGCGGATCGGCCACCAGGGCGTCGAGGCAATACAGAGTATGGGCGAAGACGTCTCCTTCGGGATGCCATTCGGGTTCCTGCGGCACGCCGATCATGTTGCTGATTTCCGGGAAATGATCGATCCACCCTGTCTGCTGCAGCACGCGGAGCCCGATTGAGGGTTTTTGCGACAACCTCGCCCATTTGTCCCATTCTCCCCAGATCCGCTCGGCGGGAAGCTCCGCAAAAGTGGCGACAATACTCCGGGCCAGCTCGGCCGTGGCCGGGTCCAACTCGAAGTCCAATCGCGCGCAGAGTTGCATGGCCCGCAAGACCCGCAGGGGATCCTCGGTGAAGGCAGGTCCGACATGCCGTACGCGCCGGGCCTCCAAATCCCGGCGGCCGTTGCAGGGATCGATCAGCTTTTGCGCAATGGGGCCCCAAGCGATGGCGTTGATGGTGAAATCCCTTCGGGACGCGGCGTCATGATCGCTCAGGGAGGGATCTGGGTCCACCTTGAAGCCTCGATGGCCGGCGCCGGTCTTTGATTCCCGTCGTGGGAGGGAAAAGTCATAAAGCCCACCGGCCAGCCGGAGGTTTAGGGTGCCAAAACTTCGTCCCACCACATCGGTCGCCCCAAAGGGCCGTAACACCGCCGCGAGTTGATCAAAATCCATCCCCCCAACCTCGATATCGATATCTCCGGAAGGTTGCCCCAGCAGGGCGTCGCGCACGCAGCCGCCGACCAATCGGGGATGACCGTGTTTTGCCACCTCGGTCAGGACAGGCTCGAGGGCTGACGGGAGTTTGATCACCCGCTGCGCCTCCCGCCGGTTACCCAGGCGTATTTTGCCGCCAAGCCCCATCCGATGATGAACAAAAGGCCGCCGATCGGGGTAATCGGCCCCAACCATCGCGGTCCTCCAACCGCCAGCAGGTAGAGTGATCCGCTGAAAATGACCACTCCCGTCACCCAACACAGGGCAGCGGACCTGATCGATTTGTCCTCATCGGAACCACAAAAAACCACGCTCCAAGCCGCGACGGCGTGGATCAAATGGTAAAAAACAGCCGTTTCCCAGGTGCTGCTGGTCCCTTTTTTGATCAGCAGATCCTCCAGTCCATGCGCCCCGAAAGCACCCAAGCCCACTCCTAGGAGGGCGAGAATAGCGGCAAAAAAAGGAATTTTATTCATATCGATTGCAAAGTTGGCCCGAGGCCTGCTCAAGAAAAGGAGTTCTTTCGGATTCGTGTTAAGCAAATCGAGGTTGAAATTTCATCTCATGAATGGTATTCATGCGCCTCGTTTGGCTTTCGCTGAACTGACTGACATCCAAGTAACTACAGACTACTACTACAAATGAAGAAAATTGCCGCTATTGCCCTCGCAGCCACCTTGGTGGGTTCGAGTCTCAGTGCTCAGGAGGAATCCTCCTATTCGATTACGATGGATTTTCCATACGTATCTACTTACATATTCCGTGGACTTGAGTTCGCTGAGGAATCCATTCAGCCCTCCATCGAATTCGCCGCTGGTGATTTCTATGCCGGCATCTGGACCAGCAACCCGGTCACCGGTAACATTGCCAACGAGTTCGATTTCTACATGGGCTACGGTTGGGCGCTGAGCGACACCTGGTCCCTCGACGCTGGTGCCACCTACTACTACTACCCAGAGACTCCGAGCGGCGACGAGCAGTTCGAGCCCTACGTTGGCATCGCCGGTGATTTCGGCGGAGGCTTCAGCGGTTCCGGCTACCTCTTCTACGAGACCGAGTTCGAAGTGACCACCGCTCAGTTTGACCTGGGCTACAGCATCGACATGTCCGACACGTCGACCTTCGACCTCGCCGGTACCTACGGTTTCGTAAGTGCTGACGGTGGAGGTGATTACAACTACTACAGCCTCAGCGCCACGCTCAACTATGCGCTGAACGACATCGCTGGCACCTACTTTGGAGTGGTGTTCGTTGACACGGATGAAAACTTCGGTGTCGACTCTGAAACCTACTTCATCGCGGGTCTGAGCCTCGGCTTCTAAGCTGAACTAGACGCCAAAGATTCTACCGAATCCCGTCCTGGTCTTACGACCGGGGCGGGATTTTTTTGTCCCAGTTAAAATGCAGGTTGACAGGCCCTCAGCTAAACTCTGCATTCGGCCTCTTTTCCCATGAAAACATTCCTCGCCAAAAAGGAAACCGTGCAACCCAAGTGGCATATTGTCGATGCCGAGGGTCAGGTGCTTGGCCGCCTGGCGGTGAAGATCGCCAACGTTCTGCGCGGTCGCCACAAGTCCACTTACACGCCACATGTCGACACGGGTGACTACGTCATTGTCGTCAACGCCGAGAAGGCCGTCGCGACCGGTAAGAAGGAAGACCAGAACAAGGATACGTTCTTCTCCGGCCCTGT
>CAKZMS010000149.1 GCA_937128785.1 uncultured Opitutaceae bacterium
GTCGATCCAGCGGGCCAGCTCATCGCTCAACGCGCCGGGCGTTCGCGTGGCCTGCACCAGATCGGCCATGTAGCGTTCGATCGCGTCGGAAACGTGTATCGCACCGATCTCGTTACGCGCATCGAAAACCGCCTGTTGCGGGATGACCGGCGGTTCCTCGCCTTTCGCGCCCGGATTGGCCGCCGCCTTCTCCTCGTCGCGCACCAGCCGGATGACCTTCACTTCGTCCTCGACGGGGGGATAGGTGATCATCACATGCATCAGGAAGCGGTCCATCTGGCTTTCCGGCAGCGGAAAGGTCCCCTCGTAGTCGACGGGATTTTGCGTCGCAAACACCATGAACGGGTGGTCAACCGGGTGGCTTTCGCCGTCCACTGTGACCTTTCCGCGATCCATCACCTCCAGCAGCGCGGACTGGGTCTTGGGCGTAGCGCGGTTGATTTCGTCCGCCAGAACGATGGATGCGAAGACGGGACCTTTTTTGAAAATAAACTCCTTGGTGTTTTCGTCGTAGATCGCCACGCCGGTTACGTCGCTTGGCAGCAGATCGCTGGTAAACTGCACGCGCGAAAACACCGTGTCGAGGGAGCGGGCAAGGGAGTAGGCGAGGGTGGTTTTTCCTACGCCGGGCAAGTCCTCGATCAGGAGGTGGCCGCGGGCCAGCAGGCAGACGATGGTGCGTTCGATAACGTCGTCCTTGCCCTTGATGGTGCGACGCATGTTCTCGCGCAGCTTGGCAATGGCAGTCTTGGCGTCGGTCATGGCGGATCCCGCTACAAAGTCACTCATGGTGCCATAAAACTCAGGCGAAGGTCGGGGTCAAACGACGGGTTTTGATTGGGAAAATTAACAATTAACGACCTGACCCCATTTGTTTGAAGAGGGCGGCAAAATCGAGATCGCCCAATCCGGCGGCGTGGGCGGCGTCGAGCTGGTCGTAGATCGTCTTCAGCAAAGCGAAGTCGGCGGTGGTTTCCATGTCCTTGGCCAGTCCCATGTCCTTACGCATGTGTTTGATCGAAAACAGGGGGTCGTAGTCGTCGTTGCGCACTTGCGGTTCCTTGAGGTCGTCGAGGGCGGAGTGGGTGATGTTGGACCGGAGGGCGTCAAAGTAGGTGTCATCCTCGATCCCGGCCCGGCGGCACATGGTGAAGGACTCGGCGAGGACCTGCATCTGCACGGACACCCGCAGGTTCATGGCGAGTTTGAGCGTGCAGGCCTGGCGGTTGTTGCCGATGAGAACGCGCTTGGCCGAACCGAGCGCGAGCGCCTCGTCGATTTCAGCGCACATAATCTCGTCCCCCCCGAGATAGTAGACCGATTCCTTGGCGTCGGCGGCGGGTTTGCTGCCTGTAAAAGGGGCCTCGAGATAACGTGAGCCTGAGGCCGTGACCAAAGCCCGGAAGCGATCGGAGCTGTCGGGGTCGATCGTGCTGGATTGGATGACGATTTGGCCGGATCGCAGGGTAAACTCGACCTCGTCGAGAATACTTTCCACCGCGGCGGGATCGGCGACGACAATTTGGATCAAGTCAGCGTTGGCAACGACGTCCTTGGGATCGTCTCTCCATTGCGGGAAGTCGGGCTTGGGGGTGCGATTCCACGCACCCGATAATCGGCCGGCGGCGTGGTAGTGACGGGCCCAGATGCTGCCGATGATGCCGAGACCGAGAACGCCGATGGTAGGAGGGTTCATGGCGGTAATAGAGCGGGTTCCGTCGCCTTCTGCAACGGTTTGAAGCCATTGTTTTTATTCCAGCCCCACGGCGGTGGCCATGGCCTTCGCCGGCACATTCGCTTCACTCCAAATCTCCAGCGCCCGCACCCCTTGATGCACCAGCATGGACAAACCATTGGCGACCGGGATGCCCGTCTGCCGGGCGGATGCCATGAGAGCGGTTTCCGGTGGGTTGTAGATCATGTCGTAAACGCCACGCGGGCGGGGCAGCGCAGCTGGTTCAATCGGCAACGGGTCTTCCGGTTTGAGGCCGGCGCTGGTCGCGTTGATCACCAAGGCACCGGGTGGCAGATCAGCCGGTGGCGCAGCAGGTGCAAAACCGACCAGATCGGTAGTCGATGCGATGGAACGGATTTGATGCAGGAGCGCATCGCGGTTGGCCGCGGTGCGGTTGGCGATGTGCAGGGAGGGACAACCCCTTTGCAGGCATTCCACGGCAGCCCCCCGGGCGGCTCCGCCGGCGCCAAGCAGGATGATCGGAGTCTCGGCCAAGGAGATGCCGAGCGTCTCGGCCACGGCGGTGGCGAGCCCATAGCCATCCGTATTAAATCCCTCCCAGCCGGTGGGAGTCCGACGCAGCGTATTCACGGCTCCGATCAATTGCGCGGCGGGATCGATGCGTTCGACCAAATCAAAGGCCATGACCTTGTGCGGGACCGTGAGGTTGAGCCCAAAGAATCCTGCGGCATGCAGGCGTTTGAGAGCGGTGGAAAAATCCTCAGGAGCGACATCGAAGCGGAAATATCGCCACTTTCCGAAGCGCTCATCGGACTCGGTCATTTCGGCGAGGGCAGCATTGTGCATGGCCGGACTGATCGAGTGCTTGATCGGGTGGCCGAGCACGGCAAGGGCGGTGCCGTCAAACGACCACGAATCCAAATCAGCAAGGGTTAGCACGGGCTCCATTGAGAGCGAAGTGCGCCGATCCCGCTGCGCATTGTCAACCCGCCGCGGTATGCTCAAGTCATGTTCTTGGCGAACACGGATTCGAAGTCCTGCACAAACCCGTCGAAGAGCGAGGCGTGTTTTTGTTGGCCGTGGGATTCGAAGTGGTTGGCCAGGTTCCGGCAGCTGCGACACAGCACTTCGCGGATCGGCGTGGGCGCCAGATCGCTCAGCTGGGGGGCGAGATCATGGGAACGCAGAAAAACAAAAATTTCCTCGGGAGAGCGGAACACCCCGCCGTCAAAAGCATCGATGAAGAACGGGCGCTCTTCGGTGAAGCAGCCGATCATGAAGTGGCCCGGCAAACCGATGGGTTCGAGTTCGAGGCCCAAGCGCTGCGCGACCAGCAGGTAAAGGGTGCACAACGAAATCGGGATGCCGCATCGGCGAGCCAGCACCTGATCGATGAAGCTGTTGTCCGGATCGGTGTAGCGTTCCGCGTTGCCACGGAATCCCATTTCGTGAAACAGGATGCGGTTTATCACGCGACACTTGGTGCGGGTGCTGGAGGGCTCGATGATCAGATCGCGGCAGCGGTTGGCGATGGACTCCAGCTCCTCACAACAGGCGCCGGTATCAAGATCCGGTCGCACGGTGCGGGCGAGCATCAGGGCCCCGGTCTCCAGCTCGTAATTAAGCGAGTGGATAAACTCACGAAACTCCGCCGTGGGATCGCACAGGTTGAGCTCCTCCAGAAACCAGCGGGCGTGCCAAGCCAGGTGGCGGTTGTTACTGCGTGCCGTGTCCTGCAGGAATTCCCGCGCGGCCGGCCCGAGTTCCGTGAAGCGATGTTTCAGCCCCCGCTTTACCGTGGGGTTGGGGTCGTCCAGCAAATCCCGAAGCGCAGATTTTTCCGTGGTGGTAAAGGTCAGCTTGGCCACGGGGCTTTAGGACATCGTGAATCCGAAAAGGTGGCAAGACTGGGAAATTTTTTCTGCGAAGCGGTTTTAACCGGGGCCGGGCTGATCGACCTCGCTGGCATGGCAATCGGCTCCCGGCCCGGACGTTAAGTCTGCGGCTGCCAGGGAGGCCGCTGGCCGAACAACGCGGTTCCCACCCGGACTTGGGTGCTGCCTTCGGCAATGGCTGCTTCGAGGTCACCACTCATGCCCATCGAGAGCTCGGGAAGCGCGACCCCAAAGGAATCCGCCATTTCGTCACGCAGTTGCCGTAGGTTGGCGAACGTTTGGCGGGCGATAGCGGGATCATCCGAGAGCGGCGCGATGGTCATAAGACCTTCGACCTGCAGGTTGGGGAGCTGCAGAGCCGCCTCCAGCAGGGCAGGGGCCTCCGCGAGTTCCACGCCGTATTTGGCCGGATCGCTCCCGGCGTTGACCTGCAGCAACACCGCGAGGGACCGCCCCATTTCACCAGCGGCTTGATCAAGGCGTCGGAGGAGTTTGGCGCTATCTACGCTTTGCACCCGCTCAAAATGGGTCGCGGCCAGCCGGGCCTTGTTGGATTGCAGGTGGCCGATGAGCTCCCAATTGAGCTTCGGGTCGACCTGGGGGATTTTGTCGACGGCTTCCTGCACCCGATTTTCGCCAACACGATCCAAGCCGTAACGGGCGGCGAATTCAGCTGCCCACGGACCGTGAGTTTTGGTCACGGCCAGGAGCTTTACCTCGCTCGCCGGTCGGCCCACCTGGTCGCAGGCGGTGGCGATTTGATCCATCACCCGGTCGGCGTTGCGGCTAAACTCGGAGTAAGTAGTGGTCATTAAGATCGAATAATCAGTTGCGCGGTGATAAGATTCGTTTATACCTGATAATTCCGCCTAGTCGCTTATGCAAATCGAGAACTTCAAAGTCTTCGCTGATCTCGTCGAAACCAAAAGTTTTTCAAAATCCGCGAAAATAAATGGAATCACCCAGTCCGCGGTGAGTCAGCAGGCGCGGGCGATGGAGAAGCATTTCAAGACGCTGCTCATTGACCGGAGCCAGAAACAATTTCAGCTCACGCGGGAAGGCCAGGCGGTCTACGAGACGGCCAAGGACGTGCTCCACGGCTACGACAAGTTGCTATCGGAGTTGCAGGAGATGAAGAAGGTCATCAGCGGCACGATTCGGATCGCCACCATTTATTCCATCGGGCTCCACGAACTGCCTCCCTACATCAAGAGGTTTTTGCATGATTTCCCCTCGGTCAACGTGCGGGTGGAATACCGCCGTTCCAACCTCGTCTACGAGGACATCCTGCACAACTCGGTCGATTTTGGATTGGTCGCCTTCCCGCTCAAACACCGCCAAATCGAGGCCGTGCCGTTCCGGGATGACCAGCTGGTGCTCATCACCCATCCGGAACATCCGCTGGCCCGTCGGGGCGGTCAGGTCACGCTGTCCGAGATGGCGGGGTTAAAGTTCATTGGCTTCGATCCGGACATTCCCACGCGCAAGGCGGTGGATCAGATTTTCCGTGACAGCAAAATCGAGATCGAGCCGGTGATGGAGTTCGACAATATCGAGACGGTTAAACGGGCAGTGGAAATTGACCACGGCGTTGCGATTGTCCCTCAAGCCACCGTGCAACGGGAATCCCAGCAGGGATCACTCAGGATGTTGCCCTTCAAGGAAAAGAATTTCACCCGACCACTCGCGATTCTCCATCGCAAGGGACGGGTGCTGACACCGGCGATGCGCAAATTCATCGACACGTTGGGGCTGGAGTTGAGCGGAACGCTCAACGAAAAAATGCCGCGGAAGGGCTAATTTGGATTCAATTCGATTTTGGGGGCATAAAACGGCCTCGTTCCGGCTCTGAAGCCAAACGCACATGCCGCTCCTGCTCTCCGTCGCTTATTTTACCATCCTTCTAGGGCTCACGCTCTACGGGGCGCACCGGCTGAAAATGCTGGTGCTCTACTGGCGAGCGATGTCTCGTCCGGAGCAGCCCCACCCCCAGTGGGATCGCCATCCTCACGTGTGCGTGCAACTGCCGCTCTACAACGAACCTTTGGTGGTCGAAACCCTGCTGGAAAAAGTGACTGCCCTCTCGTGGCCGAGCGATCGCTGGGAAATTCAGATTCTGGACGACTCGACGGATGAGACGCCTGAGATCATCGAAAACTGGATCAAGGCGCACCCTGAAGCGACGTCGCGCATCGACCACGTGCGCAGACCCAAGCGCGAGGGCTACAAGGCCGGCGCGTTGAAATATGGCATGGAGCTGACCAACGCCGAATTCTTTGCGATTTTTGACGCGGACTTCCGGCCTGAACCGGACTTTTTGCACAAGCTGATGCCCCACTTCGCCGCGGACGACGTCGCTGTGGTGCAGGCGCGCTGGGAGTTCGCCAATCGCAAGCAGAGCTTGCTGACGCGTTTTCAAGCGGTGTTCCTGGACGCTCATTTTGTGGTCGAGCAGACCGCCCGGGCGGCGGCGGGATTGTTTTTCAATTTCAACGGTACGGCCGGTATCTGGCGTCGGGCGGCCCTCCTCGATGCCGGCAGCTGGACCAGCGATACGGTGACCGAAGATCTCGACGTGAGTTATCGCGCCCAGTTGCGGGGCTGGCGACTGGTCTACTTGGACCGCTATGTGGTGCCCTCGGAATTGCCGGAGAATCTGATCGCCTTCAAATCCCAGCAACGTCGTTGGACCAAGGGCGGCATCCAGGTCGCGCGAAAGGTGCTGGCGCAGGTGATGGACTCCAAGCTTCCGGCCCGGGTGAAACGCGAGGCCTGGTGGCATCTCACCATCGGGGTGGTGCACCCGTTGCTCGTCTCGTTTTCCCTGCTGTTTCTGCCGTATCTTTGGTTCGCCGCCGACCGACTCGGAGCGTGGTGGTATCTGGCGAATCCTGCTATTGTCCTGTTGGCGGGGGGCGCGCCGGTGGCTTTCTACGTCGCGGGTCAGTATTTTCAACGGCGGGAGTGGCGCGAGGGTCTCGGTTGGCTATTGGCTTCGCCGCTGCTCCTTTCCTTCGGCCTGGCGCTGAGCGTCACTTTGTGTGCCGCCTTTGTGGAAGGTCTGTTTTCCAATGGGGGGGAGTTTGTGCGCACCCCCAAAGGTGGTCGGCGCGTGCGCTCGGGGGGGCTACTCACCCGTTTCCGCAGCAGGACATTCTTTGCTTCGATCACGGCGATCGAAGTCGCGCTGGGATTGGTGCTGCTGAATGGCGCGTTTCAGTTCGCGGGCAGCGGCGCGCCCGAAGTCGCCGTGGCGCTCAGTCTGAAGGGGGCAGGATTTTTGGTGGTGGCCTGGCTTTCTTCCGGCGACCTTTGGCCCAGTTTTTGGCGGCGGGCGCCGCAGCTGCCGGTTTCCTAGATTCTCCCGATTGAAAACCCATTGCGGACGGTTGCAGAATGCGACCATCCCGACCTGACTAAAGAACCATGATGAACCGTATCTTTTTGACCACTTTGGCCATTTTCGCCCTCTCGGGATTGGTTGCCTGCCAAAAGCAGGCCACCGAGGTGGGCGAGTCCGCCGCGCCAGAGGCACCGACTCCTTCGCCAGTCGCCAGCAGTCAGCCTGATCTGCCGCTCCTCGGGGCTGCTCCTGAGTGGACACTTTCCCGCATGGACGGTACGCAACTCAGCTCCACTGATTTGGCTGGAAAAGTGGTCGTCGTAGATTTTTGGGCCACGTGGTGTCCGCCCTGTCGGGCGGAAATTCCAGGATATATCGCTATGCAGGATGCTCTTCGTGATGAGGGAGTTGTGGTACTTGGAGTATCGCTCGACGAAGGCGGTCCGGCCGTGGTGGAGCCATTTGCCAAGCGTTTTGGCATCAACTATGAGTTGGTCATGGGTGATCGGGAGGTCACTGACCAATTTGGGGGCGTACGGGTAATTCCGACGACCTTTTTGATCGATCGGGATGGCCAGGTGCGCCATCGCAAAGAAGGCATGATGGAACGCGCGGATTACGAGCCGCTCGTGAGGTCGCTCCTCTAGGATCGGGCGGCGATACGAAGCTCATCGGTATCCCTCAGGCTGAGACTGTCGGGCGTAAAGCTCGGCTCCACAGTCTAAGCGCGGCGCTTCGCCGTAGGTCGGGCCTTACGCCCGACTGCCCGCCCTACCGGACCGGGCTTGGCCAGGATAGGCTCGGATCGCCG
>CAKZMS010000150.1 GCA_937128785.1 uncultured Opitutaceae bacterium
CCAGCCGTCGCCGGTGGTGGAGTGGCGGGCGGCGGAGATCGCTCGGGCCGAGGGGGGCGCCGAGGGTTGGGCGGAGCTCGAAAGATTGGCCAACGGGGCGGGCGAGGTGGGGCACCGTGCCTCGTGGCTGTTGGCGGTGGATGCCCTGGCCCGCGAGGAAGCTGATCGGGCGCGCGCCTGGATTCTCGGTCACCCGGGGTTGGCGCAAAGTATCCAGGGTCAGGAGATGTTGGCGCGGATTGCGCTGCGTTCGGATCAACCGGAGGTGGCTTGGGAGATTTACCAGCAACTGGGTCCGCAATCATTGGAGGCGGGCATGTATTTGTCCCGGGTGGCGTTTGCGGAACAGGATTGGGCGCGGGCGCGGGCTCTGACCGAGGCGCTTCTGGCGGAGTTTCCCGCGCAAGTGGAACTGCGTCGAAATTTGGAAAAAATCGAAGAAGCGCAGAACCGGGCGCTTGAGGCAGCGACGCCATGAACCCGCGGCGGATCGGTGGGATAGCGGCGTTCGCCCTGCTTGGAGTCGGGTTATGGACGCGCCATCCCTTGGGCGAATCGGCGGCTGATCTTTTGCCGGCGCTGGCGGCCTTTCCGCTTTATTACTGGCTGACCGCACCGTGGCGTTGGCGAACCGAAGCGGTGACCCAAAACTGGACGGCACTCGGGGTGGCGGCAGGGGTGTTGGTGCTGGGTGCGGCGATCGACCACACGCTGGTTCTGGCGGTGGGTTGGGTGCTGGGTTGGCGGGCGTGGTTGGTGGCCGAAATGGAGAACGGCAGTCCGGCCGTGAGTTGGAAGCCGATGATGCTGCTGGGGTGTGGATTTCCCTGGCTGGGACTGGAAGGGCAGGCCTTGGGCTGGTGGTTCAGGTATTCGGGAGCCGGAGCCTCGGCGACGTTGTTTGAGCTGATGGGTTTTGCGGTCGAGCGGGATGGCACGTTTCTGACGGTGCAGGGGTTGCCCTTGGCGGTGGACGCCGCCTGTTCGGGGCTGCATGCGCTGCAGGCAATGCTGGTCGCTGGAACGGTGCTCGCGTTGATGGTGTTGCCCGGCCCGCGCTTTTGGGTGGGGTTCGCTTTGTTGCCGCTGTTGGCCTGGACCGCGAATTTGCTGCGCATCATGACGCTGGGAGTAGCCGGCCTTACCTTTGGGCCGGATGCGGCCACCGGTTGGTTTCACGAATGGGGAGGCTGGGCCGTGCTGATGGTGATGTTTGTGCTTTGCTCGGTTGTATTCAAATGGATGGGACGAAATGTCAGGCAGGAGGTGACCTCGTGAGCGGTGATAATCAGCTTCGCCTGGCCGCGGTGCTGGTCGTGATCGTGCTGGCGGGGATGAGCTCTGATCTGCGCTGGGCTTGGCAACATTCACCCGTTGATCAAGGCGCAGGATGGATGGCCTCGATTTGGTCGATGGGCGTAATATTGGTCGCGCTCAAGCAACGAACCGTGCCGGTGGCGCGACTGATTTTGGCGGCGGTTGCGGCTGGGTTGGTGGCATTTATCGGTGAACTTAATGTGGCCCGCCACGCGGCCCTCGTGTTGGTGCTGATCGCCTGGCTGCCGTCGGGTTGGACGCGTCTGGTGGTAGGCATGAGTGGAGTCTGTTGGTGGCCCGCCCTGGGCTGGGCGGCGGCAAAGTTTACCGGACCGGGAGGAGCCGTGACGCTGCGGTTTGTGCTCCTGACTGTCGGGGTGTTGGCCTTGCTGCGGGTAGCGCGGTCTCAATCCGAGGAGGACCAGGCTCGATGAACTCGCGGATCAAAGCCGGACTCTTGTGGGCGGCGATCGCCTTGGCGCTGGTGATGGGCCTGATGTGGCAGTTGTTTCCCTTGCCGGATGCCGAAGAGCGGTTGGCGGCTTTGCCCGAAAGAGGCCTGATGATGGCCGCCGAGGATCTGCCTCTTACCGAGGCCGAGGAACGTATTTATGCGGAAGCCCGGGTGCTCAAACGACTCGTGCAAGTGAGGGGGCAAAGGGTGATTTTGACCATCATCGACGGCACGAGAAACCGGCATGCCGTGCACGATCCGTTGTTCTGCTTTCGCGGGGCCGGCTGGGATGTCGTGGACACTTCGGCGTTTCCGGTGGAGTGGGGCCAAGCCCAACGGGTGAGCCTGCGCAAACGGGGAGAAGCGGCTGAAGCCCTCTTTTGGTTTACCGACGGGCGACGAGCCTTCGATGGAAGTGTGACCTACTGGTGGCAGACGACGCTGCGACGAATCACGTTGGGGGCCTCCGGTGACGAGCCGGTCCTGGTGGTATTGAGTCCGGCGAATGACCGACCTATTCAATGGGAGCGTTTGCTCGCCGAGTGGCCGGAAATCGGTGCGTTCTAATCCATCAGGTCGGTGGTGCGTCGGTTCGGTGGGCACCGGTAACGAGCTATACCTGAGCTGGTCTGAGCGGCGACCGGCCGGTCGAAGTCGGCCAAACGAATGGGATCGAACCGCTAAAGCACACGGCAACTCTTTCATGCATTTGCACGATACAAAATAAATAATGCATTACGAATGCAATGCAGTGATTCGATGAAAAGCTCTTACTACAGCATTGATTTATGTCGTGAAATTTTTAAATTATTTGGAATAAACAGTTAGCGTGAGTATGGCTTAGTTTGGCACGCGTTATGTTAGTGAAGAAGTTACGTTATGATTTCGTCGTTCAATATTCTAACTCTCCTGATGCGCTCACGTGGGCTTTTCCTGTCCGGGTTGTTTGGTCTCACCGTCATCGGTGTTTCTGCCGAAATACCATCTTTGCTGACGGACAAGCTCCGCAAGGGCTCCGGGCAGATCGATTTACTCAAAGATGTGAGTGCGGCCGACCTGACGCAGTATTTTGATGCCCAAGGCGTGCTCCTGTTGGGCGTGGATGTGAACGAAAATGCGTCGGGGGTGGAATCCAGGACGTCGCTGGGCGTGGCCATCCAAGACGTATCCCTGCTGTTGGAGACGACCGCCGGCAGCTACACCTTCTCGGACTTTTTCACCAATACCACCGCGGAGATTCTTGGCGCGGGCAGTCAGGAGGCGGCTAACTATTTCACCTTGTTCGGGCAAGGGGGCAGCAGCCAACTAACCAGCAGCACCTCCTCGTTCAATCTGTCCGCATTCGATGATGTTCTCGAGGTCCAGAATGTGTTTTTCGACGGTGAAATCGTTTCGGCGAACCTTCAGATCGATCTGCTCGAAACCGCCGATCGGGCGGGGGTCAATGAATCGTTTTTCGACTTTTCGGGGGGCTTCGAAGACTTTGCCATCCTATCTCCGGAGGACGCCCAGATTCTGGATGCGGCGGCGATCGGTATCGATGGCGCCGACGAAATCCTGACCTTCTCCACGACGGCCCCGATCCTTTCCGAGCCTCCCTCCACGGCGACCTCCGAAAGCGGTGGCGGCGTGATCGTATCCACCACCGCCCCCGGTGCTCCGGCACCTCCGTTGGCCGTTTTGATACCAGCCGCGGCCTTGTGGTGGTGGCGGCAAAGACGTCAAGGGGAAGCTCATGTCGCCTAGGATCTGGGTAGCGGCGGGAGTGCTGTTGTTGGGAACCTGGACCTTGGTGGAATTGTCGCGGCTGCGGGAGCCGACCTCAGCACCAGCCTCCGAACCTCGGGTTAGAAGTGTGCTTTTGGGGAAGAATCCCCGTTGGGATGATCTGGCGGTTTTAGAGCAGGTGTCCTGGCCGGAGGTGGAGCCGACGCTTAATCAGCTCTTGGGCGACAGTTTGGCTCGAGATCGAGCGGTATTGGAAATGGGCCAGGCTCAAGCTGCACCGGCCGTTTTTTTGCGGGCTTTTTTGTTGGCTGGTCGCGATGAGATTCTGAGCGCATGGACCGCGCTGAGCCCCGTGGCACCAGAGGAGGTTCCGGCGGGTTGGGTTTACGCGGCTTGGCGTTTGGGCACCGCCGCGGGCGAAGGACTGGGCAACCGTTTTTTGGAGGCGGCGGTGGAGGCCGCCGATGCCGGCGCAATCACCGGCCTGCCGGCGGGCCGGGTTTGGGCGGCGTCGGGACAATGGGAACTGGCGCTGGCGGCCTACCACTCCTCGGACCCCGCGGAGTGGACGGAAATCGACGGTGCACTCCTCACCCAGGGTCGGCGTTTGGCCGGTTGGCAGTTGGCGACAGGGACTTTGGTTTTGGCTGCTCTCAAAGGCGGCCGGGTGCCCGTGGAGCTGCAGGCGCGGTTGGCGTCACAGCTTGCTCCGGTGGCGGAGGAGGCGCGGGAGGAGGCCCTGTGGGGTGAAATGCAGTCTGCAGCCGCGCAGGATCCATCGATTGCGCGGGCCATGATAGCGGCGGCACAAGGTCAAGTGGAGTTGCGTCGACTATTCGCCCAAGGCCGCCACGATGAGGTGACGGTTCGGTGCGCGCAGATCGCGTCGTCTGCCGCGGGAGATGAAACCGTCCTTTTGGCGGTCCTATCCGCTGCCGCGGTCCGGGATCGCGATGCGTGGCACCGGTGGTCTGATGAGCTTGCCCGCCGGAATCCCCGTCAACAGGTTGTGGCATGGCTAGCGCGGATCCGCTCCGAAACGGGACTTTGACCATCCGGACCCTGGTGGGATTGGTCGGGGTGTTTGCTCTGCTCCAAACCGCGACGGCCGTCGACTTGATGTCGGGATTCACCAAGCCTGCGGTCGTCGGCGCTTTGGGACTGCTGGGGTTGGAAGCGCGGGACCTGGGATTGGTGCTGATCCTGGGGGAAGTGGAGATACCGTGGACCGGGGATTGCGCGGGGTTGAACATATTGGCCGTGCTCTGGGCGGTTACGTTTTGGACCGCCCGGCTGGGCCCTTTGGACCGCCGCATGCTGTGGCGTTTGGCGTTTGCCGTGCCGGTGGCCTACGTGGCCAATCTGGCGCGCATTCTCACGCTCATTGCGTATCGAGTCTGGCAATACCCCGCGGTTGAGAGTCCCGCCTTGCACTACTTTTTTGGATTTTTGTGGATCCTGCCCTTTCTGGGTTGGTTCGTGGTGCGGAACCTTTCCGCAACGGTGTCGCCCCGTCGGCCGCGGTATTGGTTGGAGGCCCTGCACGTGGCCGCCGTGCTGGCCACGGTGGCCCCGCTCAACGAGGGTCCGTCGGGTTGGGTGGTGAGTTGGTGTGCGGTGGTGCTGCTCGTGCCGCGAAACCCCGCCCGGCAGGAGACCGGCCCTCCCGCGGGAGCGATGGCGATCGTCTGGTTTGCGGCGGGGGTGGTCATTGCGTTGATGCGCATGGAATCGCTCTGGTTGCCGTGGCTGCTGACCTGTCCTTTGATTCAACGCTGGACCTGGCGAGCCCT
>CAKZMS010000151.1 GCA_937128785.1 uncultured Opitutaceae bacterium
GAGCAAAGCATCCGCATGCCGAGCTGCGCCGCGCTCATTTCCAGCGAGAATAGGAGCACTCCGGCAGGCTCTCCTCTACGGGGCAGCGCGGCTGTTTCAGCCATGTTCAAGGCCAAAGAGGTCTTTCCCATCGACGGCCGAGCCGCCAAGACGATCATTTCCGCCTTTTGAAACCCGTAAGTCATGGCATCGAGTTCCTTGAAGCCCGATGACACCCCCGTGATCTCACCCTTGTGGTGCATCATCTTGTCGATGACCACCCAGGCTTCCTTCGCGGTCGCCTTCATGGAACGAGCCCCGTCACTTACCCGATCCTGGGTGACGGTGAAAATATCCTGCTCCAGCTTATCAACGAATTCCTCCAAACCGCCCTGGAACTCGTAACACTGCTCCACGGTCGAGGTGCCCACCTTGATCAGTTGGCGCAGCAAGTAGAGTTCCCGGACCTTGTCCAGAAAGTAGTCAGTCTGCGCGGTGGTGGGGATCCGGCTGCTGACCTGCATCAAATAGGCAAACCCGCCGATTTCGTCCAACTGCCCGGAAGTCTTCAATTCCTCGGCCAGCACCTCGATCGCGACCGGTGGGGCCTTTTGGTAAAGCTCCACCAGCTTTTCATAGATCACGCGATTGGGCGCGCTATAAAATGCCGCTGCCGGAAGCTTCTTCTCCAAACACTTGGCAATGGAGTCGGAGCCATCGAGCAAGCAGCAGGAAAGCAGGTATTCCTCCGCCTCGACCGAGTGCGGCGGTTGTCGTCCCAGCACGGCTGCATCCCCCGCGCCACCATGGTCGCTCGCGGACCCAAAACGGCCGCGGCGAGAATCAGAACGGGGTGAGGAAGGAGCTTCGTTCATTGAGGAAACGACCATCCCAGCAACCCGGTTACGAATTGGCAACGGGAGAGCCGGCTGAAACTCAAATAATTATTGGAGTTATCCACTTATTCACAGGTGGTGAACCCACCGGCTGAATACAAAAAATCGCCGCGGGACGCACCCGCAGCGATCAAAAGGGGAAAAGCGAAAGCCTTAGGAATCAGCTTCGGCCTTCTCGGCGCCTTCTTCTTCCGATTCTTCAATCGGATTCTCGGAGACGATGTCGAAGGAAACCTCGACGCTGACTTCCGGGTGGAGCTTCACCTTGGTGGTGTGGCTGCCGAGCGTCTTCACCGGGGTGTGCAGGTGGATCTTCTTCTTGTCGATTTCGACCCCTGCTTCGACGAGCTTGGCGTGGAGGTCCGCCGCCGTGATCGCGCCGAACATCTTACCGCCTTCGCCCGTTTGAACGGCGAACGCAACCGAAACGCTCTCGAGCTTCTTGGCGAGTTCCTGGGCTCCGTTGAGCTCGGAAGCTTCACGCTCGGCGCGGCGCTTGCGCAGCGCATCGACGCGCTTGCGGTTTGCCACCGTCATGGGAGCGGCAAAGCCTTTGGGCAGGAGATAATTGCGAGCGTAGCCCGCGCGAACTTTGACTTGATCACCCTCGCCGCCGAGACCGTCGACGGGTTGGAGGAGGAGAACTTCAGTGTTGGCCATGAGATTGAGTGATTTGGCTGTTACAGTTTATTTTTTGGAAAGGAAATGAGCCGATCTAGAACGGCACGTCTTCGTCGAGATTGTCTTCGGCGGCGGCGGGGGGAGCGGGTTGGCGAGCGGGCGGCGTGCTGCTGCGGGGCGCAGAGTCGCCACCACCGCTGGGGCCGCCACCACCCTGCTCGTCACCACGTCCGCCGATAAATTGGAAATTCTCCAGGACGACGGACAGGCGGCTGCGCTTCTGGCCCGTGTTCTTGTCTTCCCAGGAATCGAACCGCAGGCGACCTTCCACGAAGAGGGGGCGGCCTTTGGTGCAATACTTGGAGATGACTTCTCCCTGACGACCCCAGGCTTCGATATCCACAAACGTGGTCTCTTCCCGCTGCTGCCCGGAGGCATCCTTGAAGGTGCGGTTTACCGCCAGACCGAACTGGCAGATCGACGACCCCTTGGGGGTCACCCGCAACTCGGGGTCGCGGGTCAGGTTACCGATGAGGAGAACGCGATTGAGATTGGCCATGGGGTGGAGGCAGTTGAGGACGAAAATCCGAACTTAGACGGATTCGACGTAAGTGCGATAGACGGTTTGGTTGAGGCGCAGACGCTCCTTGAGGGCGGCCGGGGCGGAACCCGGAGCCGAGAAGTGCATCTGCACATACACGCCGTTGGGGCGCTTCGGATTGGTGACGCGGGCGAAATCGCGCTGGCCGAGGTTTTCGACTTCGCCGACTTCACCTTCAACGACCGCAATTTCTTGCTTCACGTTTTCGATGATCTGGTCGACGGAATCCTCCACCCCGTTGTTGTCGAGGATGAAGGTTGCGCGGTAGTTACGTTTGGTGGGATTCATTTTTGTCTCTGCGATTTAGAAGGTTCATGGCCCGTTCGGATCCGCTGGTAAGCAGCAAATCCAGGCCGGAAAGGTAGGAAGGAAGGAGGGTTTCGACTTGTTGGCGTTGTTCGGTGGTGAACTTCCCCAATACGAAATCTTTGAGGTCCATCTGCGGCGGCGACTTCGGCCCGATGCCAAGGCGGAAACGGGAGAAACCTTCACCGAGCTGTGCCAGGATATCTTCGATGCCGTTGTGGCCGCCCGAGGAACCCCGGTCGGTCACTTTAAGCAGGCCCAGGTCAATGGTGAGATCGTCATAGACGACCACCACCGAGGTCTTGGGCATTTTGAAGTAACTCGTGAGCAGTCGCGCCGCCCGTCCACTTTCATTCATGAACGTTTGGGGCTTCGCCAGGAGCACCGGCCGACCCGAGGGATGATCCCAGCGGGTCGTTTCAGCTGCCATGGAAGGTTGGGCTTTCCACGTCAGCCCCTCGCGGGAGGCCAAAGCGTCAAGCACACGCCAACCAATGTTGTGACGGGTGTCCGCGTATTCTCGGCCAGGATTTCCCAGACCCAGAACCAGCGAGATGGACATGATACAAAGAACAGGCGGTCGAAACCGCACAAAGCAGCCGATCAGGCTGCGAAAGGTTTATTCGGCGGCGGCTTCAGCGTCGCCGGGCTTGGCCTCTTCCGCTTCTCCGGCGAGGATGGCGATGATGGCTTGATCAGGATGATCGCGGTATTCGACGCCCTCGAGAGCGGGCAATCCGCTCACCTTGACGGTGTCTTCAACGTCGAGCTCGGCGATATTCACCTCGATGGCGCCCGGGAGGTCCTTGGCGAGACAGCGCACCCGCACGGAGTGGGAAGCGATCTCGAGGATACCGTTGTGCATGCGGACACCCACGGAGGAGCCCTTGGTCACGACCGGGACTTCGACTTCGAACTTCTCGTCGGCGTGGATTTCTTGGAAATCCGCGTGCAGGAAACGATCGGTGATCGGGTCGCGTTGCACTTCTTGCAGGAAGGACAAGGCCTTATCGCTGCCCTCGCGTTCGAGCTCGATGATGGTCTTGCGACCCGCGATCGAGCGGAGCATCTTTATAAACGCCTTGTTGTCGACCGACAGGGCTACCGGATCGGAGTGCTTTCCATAAAGGATCGCAGGAATTTGTTCTGATTTGCGCAGGCGACGGGACGCGGAACGACCGGTGTCCTCGCGTGGCGAGACTTTGAGTGTAGTAGATGTAGACATGATTTCGTTCCCCCTGTCACCCCGGAATTGAGGGCAGGCGTAGTGGAAAAGAGGATCACGCCATAGAATTGACCTGCTGAAAGCAACCAAATCTTTGTTCCGGATCCACGTTTTGAAAAATTCCCTGAATTGGGGCATTGACAAGCCCCCACTGACTCTTGTTTTTCGACCCCTCAAATTGCTCGGTAGCTCAGTGGCAGAGCAGGTGACTGTTAATCACTTGGTCGCTGGTTCGACCCCAGCCCGAGCAGCCATTTTTTAAACCTCCCGTTTCATCGCGGGAGGTTTCTTTTTACCCGAGTCACCGGACTGCCAAAGGGTCGAACGGCGCGACTCTCCGGCTTCGCCGGGTCGCTGGTGTCAGGCAAGAGGCAGTCTGCCTCTGAACGACCCCAGCCCGAGCAGCCACTTTTTAGAGCCTCCCTCCCAAAGGTGGGAGATTTCTTTTTGGGTCGAAAAAACGATCCTAGTCGCGACGGGGGATCATCGTGATCGTCCCCCGCTCCTTGGCGAGGTGGGCTTCCGGCAGATATCCGCCGAAGGCCAAGGTCGGCATAACGAGACCGCGCTGGCCGATCAGCGTCCCGGGCTGCAGGACCGCGTTACAGCCAATCTCCGCATCAGCTCCCAATATCGCCCCAAATTTTCGTAGACCGGTTTCGGCCATGCCACCCGGCAGTCGCAGCGTGATCGGTTGTTGATCCAACCGCAGATTCGACAATACGACGCCAGCCGCCAAATGCGCGCGGTTGCCCAATATCGAGTCTCCCACGTAACTGAAGTGCGGCACCTGCACGTCGTCCAATAGCAGGCAGTTTTTGAATTCGCAGCTGTTCCCCAGGATACACCCATCACCCACGATAACATTGCCCCGGACGTAAGCTCCCGGCCGGATTTCCGTATTGGGTCCGATCCAAGCCGGACCGATCAGCGTCGCCATCGCGGGCAATTTCACGCTCGGGTCGATCCAAACCCGACCTTCAATCGACACCCCGGGCGGCAGGGCCAAATGAGCAGTGTTGCCTTCCAGATTGGCCAACGCCGCTTTGATCCTCGGTAGCCAGGACCACACCGATTGATCAGCCCCGAAGTGAGCTCGAAATTGGGCGAGCGAGTCCGGAAGCGCGAAAAACTGTTCTGCCTGCATGGTGAGGGAAATTCATACCACTGCCCCCCTCACGAAATCAACGTTCGACTAGGGTATTTCAGGTCCTGCGGTCTTGGCAGCCGTGAGCCCGCGTGCCACGTTCGAAACACCCGCGTCGCCATGGCATCCACCCAAACCCTAAGCCAGTTCATTCCTCCCGATCGCATCCTGACCAAGGAGGCTGATCGCGCTGCCTACGATGCGGATGCCCAGACCGCCTACCGCTGCCGGGCAACCGCCGCGGTTTTACCGGAAACCACCGAGGAGATGATCGAAATCGTGCGCTGGTGTCATCGCGAGGCCATGCCCTTCGTGGTCCGCGGCAGCGGCACGGGTTTGAGTGCGGGCGCCACCCCGGTCGAAGAGGGCATCGTCATCGTCACGACCAAGCTGAATCGCATCCTCGAAATCGATCCGGTCCAACGTATTGCCGTCGTCCAACCGGGGGTGGTGAACGCGGACGTGACAAAGGCGGCGGCCGCTCACGGCCTGTTTTTTGCCCCCGACCCCTCCAGTCAAC
>CAKZMS010000152.1 GCA_937128785.1 uncultured Opitutaceae bacterium
CCCAGCCCGGAGAACGGCGTGGTCGATTACTATGACCCCTTGCCCACCGATTCCCGCACCATCGCGCACGCGATGCAGGACCGCGGCTACCAGACGGCTTACTTCGGCAAGTGGCACCTGGCCGAGCGGGATCGCGCGGCTCCGCTGGTGGGGGAGGATCACGCCCGGCAGGTCGTGCCGCCGGAAGCGCGGGGCGGGTTTGGGTTTTGGGAAGGTTTTGAGAGTGGATTCCAAATCAATGATCCTTGGCTGCACGGCACCCGCTTGAGCGAGCCGTCACAGTTTAGTGGATACCAGAGCGACGTCGTCTTATCCCGGGCGGGCGACTGGCTCTTGGCCCAGACTCAGCCATCGTTTGTCGTCGCCAGCGTCGAGGCCCCGCATCCGCCTTACGATGCACCCGTGCCCGACGGCACACCACGAATCGAGCCGGATCAGATCCAGCTTTCGGCCAACGTGCCTGCCGTTGCCGCGGACCGGGCTCGGCGGGAGCTGGCCGGCTACTACGCGCACATCGCGGCCACCGACCGCGCCATTGGCCACCTGATCGATCGTCTGCCCAAAAGTGTCATCATAGTGGTGACAAGTGTGCACGGCGACATGCACGGAGCTCACGGCCTGTTTCGCAAAGGCTGGCCGCACGAAGAAAGTGTGCGCGTGCCTCTGATCGTGGCGGGACCCGATCTGCTCGAAGGCCAAGTCAGCGACGAACCGGTTTCGTTACTCGACTTGCCGGCCATGACCACGGCCTGGGCGGAAGGCAGAGGGTGGAACTGTCCCCGCGATCGTGCCCGTATTTCCATGCCGTCAGTCGTGGATCTCCCGGATCAGTGTGATCGGGTTTGGGGAGGTTGGCGTAGCGCCGAGCGAAAAGAGGTTCGGTTGGAAACGGGTGAAGCGTGGCAGGTTGATTAAGGTCAGGCTGAGGAATGCCAGAGCCGGGTCGGACTGTCGGGCATAAAGCCCGACCCACAGGCAAAGCGACGCAGCGTAATCGGTAACGTCTTTCAGTGCCGGCTGAAACACGGCACTACGGTTGTTGGGTGAAGACGAACACGCCGGATTTGTTGGAGGTGATGATGTCGGGGTGGCCGTCTTGGTTGATGTCTTCGATGACGAACTGGCAGCCGACGCCGGAGGCGGTGTCGATCAGGTGGGGTTGGAAGTAGGTTTGGTCTCCGTCGCGGACGAGCTGGAACCAGTAGAGCACGGCGGGATCCATGGGATCGACGTCGCCGGTGGGGCCATGCGCCCAGTAGCGTTTGCCGGAGACGATGTCGGTGAGTCCGTCACCATCGATGTCGGCGATCTCCACGGCGTGGCCTTGGGAAAACTGCACGCCACGAATGGGGGTGTTGGGCTCCCGCGAAACAATCGGGTGGTCGGTCCAGGACCGGCTGTCATCGGCGTTTAACTTTTGCTCAAACCAACTGATGCCGTAGCCGTGCCCGTCGATGCTGGTGATGATGTCGTTGAGCCCGTCGCCGTTCACATCGTAGGCAAACATCTGAGCGCCACCTTTGGTGCCGAACTCGGCGGGGTGAAAGTCCCACAGCGGTCCATCGGAAATATCGGCAGGTTGCTCAAACCAGCCGGAGGCTGTCAGCAGATCAGCCCGTCCGTCGCCATTCACATCACCGGCGCCAAATCCGTGGGTGTAACGCTGCCAATGACCTTCGGGAGTGACGGGGTGGAATTTCCACGGAGCCTTGGGATCGGATCCCGGGGCGGCCCAACCGAGTTTTTTGTCGGTCGAGAAAATGAATTCGAGCGCTTCGTCGCCCACGAGATTGACCAACATCGGAGACTCGGTGCCAACGGTCGGGTGCAGGACATGCTCGGGCCAGTCGCCGCCTTTTTTGCCGGGGTTCTCCAGCCAATGGGCAGCGCGCCCGGGCCAGCCGACGCGGAGCACGTCAGTCCATCCATCGTCGTTAAAATCATGCGACCCCATGCCGAAGGCATTGGAGTAGCTGTGCGGATCGTAGGCCAGTGGGGCGGCGAGTTGCTGCTTCTTCTTAAACTCGGGTCCGAGATAAACGAACGGCCCGGCAATCACATCGAGGTGCCCGTCTGAATTGGTGTCCGCCACGGCCACGCCTTCGGAAAAGAACTGATCGCTAACTTGCTGCTTGGCGAAGGTGACCGGATCGGCCGACAGGGAGCCGAGCAGGAGTGGAATCGATGGGAGTAAGAATCGTGGAATCATCATGGGGCAGACGCCTACCCTGACCCCGAAGTAGCTCCCTGAAAACAGGGAAATGATCCCGGCGATCGTCGTCTCAGCGGCCGTTGCCTTCGACAGAGCGGCGCCCGCCGGTACGGCGCTCCCAGGAGTAGACTTGGTCCTTGACCATCATGATCTCGGAAACCTCGACGGCAGCGGTGACCTCGGGCTGGTAGACGGGCATATCGAGGTAGTAGACCTGACGGCGGATGGGATCCCAGAAGGCGCGCCGTTCGGTGCCCATCAATACCATTTTCGAGTCGGAACCCACGGTGCGATTATAGACCCAAATCTCGGCGTCGACGGAATACTCCGCCACCGGTTGGCGAATGTCGGGTTCCCCTAGCACAGCGACCAATTCCTCTGCCGGCATGCCGCGCTTGACCACGAATTTCTCCGTGAGGTTGGGGCGTTCGGTATCGGGAGGGGTTTCGCAGCCGGCGAGTAAGAGGGTGGCGACGCAGGCAGAAATCAGAGGCAGGAATCGAAGTTTCACGATAAAGTCGGATTGAGCTGAACAAGTGGGATGCGGGGTAAGTCGCTTTTGACACGGCCCCGGTCCGTTTGTTCGCGCGAACTTCATTTTGGCAGGGTCCAACGGGTGGCCATGATACTCGGCCGGGAGTGGGACTGCGCGGAGTCCGCCGTCTCCTGATAGTAGATGGTGAGGATCTCGCCGGGGGCGACTTCGATGGATGCCGGGTATCCCAGGTCTTGATTGGGGGCGTCGGTGCGCAGGATGAATTCATCGGTCTCCTGCCAACTCACTCCATCGCTGCTGATGCTGGCGCGTTGGCCGAAGGGGAATCGGCGATGCCCGTAGGTCGCCAGCAAGCGGCCGTCGCTCAACACGGTAAGGTGAGGGGGGAATCCCCAGCGACCGGAGGAGGTCGGCTCAGACCAGGTCACGCCGTTGTCGTCGGAAATGGATACCCGAAACTGCAACTGATCGCTCTGATCGTTGTAGGGGATGGCGGTGGAGCGGATGGCCATCACAAGCCGGCCGGAGGGAAGTTGCGCGACGTGGGGCTCGCCGAAGCGCAGCGTGTCCGTGCGGGGAGGGGAGACGACGGCCGTTCGGGCCCAGGGACCGGTGGAGTCAGGTGCGGTGTAGACACCGAGATCGCCTTGCTCATCGCGATAGGCGACGGTCAGCCAAGTGCCGTCCTGCAGGACGATACCGCCGTGCACCGCATCGGGGCCGCGCACGCGCTCACCCCACGTGTATCCATGATCGCGTGACGTGAGCACCCAGCGGCCCTTGTCGCTCTCGGCGGCTTGGTAGGCGGGTTGGTTCACGTGGTCCGTCCAAGCGGCCAAGACCTCCAACGGATAGTGGTCGGCGTTGTAGCGGCTGTAGAGCTCCTCGGTCCAGAAGGTGCTCCAGATATGCAGACCAAGGGTGCCGTCGGGGTGGATGCTCAGGCCGATATCACGGTCGTCGAGGGGCGAGTCGTAGATGGTGACGGGATCGGACCAGGTGTGACCGTTGTCGGTCGATCTCATCATCACCGCTTTGCCGTCGGGGCCCAGATGTTCGTCGGTGTAGCAGAAGGTAACCAGCAGATCACCGTTGCCGGCACGGATGATGTCAGGCCAGGCCGGATAAACGGCATCGTCGGCGAAGAGCGTGGCGTGCGAGAGCGTGGCGCTGCCCGGCGCTGGGTAGGCTTTGGCCAACTCGGCCGGGCCGGGAAACATGCCTTGCCACAATGCGAAGATGTAGTCGGAGCCGATTTTTTTGAGATCCTCGAGCGTGCTGACACTCGGCTTGCCGTTGGCCCAGCCCTCGTAGCCCTCTTCGGCTTTAAAAATCAGATCAGCCATGCCGACCGCCATACGCGCTTCGACATCGCGACCGGTCGCGTCGTCCTGCCATTGGCCGGTGGCCTTGAGGCCCGCGGCGGTGCCGAGGTGAATCATCACACAATCATAGGCGTAGCCGAGACTGGTGCGTAGTCCGCGGAAGTCCATGGCCTCAAACTCGTAGACCATGCCCATGCGGCCTTCGTAGGGCGACACGATGGCGTCAGTTTTATGGTTGAGTAGGCGACTGGATTGATCGCCGTGAATGCCGACGACCGTGCGGACGGTCTTGGACCACAAACGATCGGCTTGAGTAAGGTAGAGTTCCCATGGCTCGTGCAACGTGCGGCCGCGATAGGTGAAGTCCTGCCGCACACCGCGACCGTGACCGATCGGGCGCGAACCGTATTGATAGGCGCCGCCATTCATGAGCAGCCCGGCCATGGCGGGTTCGTTTTCCCACGTCTGCAGGATGTTGCGGAACTGCACCGCCGCGAGTTCCTGGCGGAATTCGGAGTAGTCGAAATTGCGGAAGAATGCGTTCAGCTCATCGGCGCCAAAGTAAGCCGCGGCGGCGATCATGACGCCGACGTAGCCCTCGATGTGATTGGGGTTCCAACTCTTGTGATACCAACTCATGCCATCGAGCAGCACGGAATAGTCGTTGGCGTCGCCGTGGGTGAAGTGCCCCCCGATCGCCATGGCCTGCATGAGGATGTCGGCACGATGCCGATCATCGGCGGTGAGGAGCGACCAGACCTCAGGAGTCTGCTTGGCGATGAGCAACGCCCAAGCGGCGGCGTTGTGGGACCAGCCACCAATGCCGCCCTGGGCTTCGGGTTCGTTGGTATTGCCGTCGGCATCGGGTCCGTCGTTGCGCAGGAAAAACTGAATCTTGGTCGCGAGGCTGGCGGCGACGGTGGTATCACCGACGCGGGTGTGAGGCGACTGGGCAGCAGCAGCGATGGCGACCAACTGCATGGCGAAGGTTTCGGGCAGTTCGCGGTAGCGGGTGCCGCGGACGAATTTCCAGCGCGGTGGTTTCTCAGCGACGGCGCGCTCGAGAATCTCAGCGTCGAACGAAGGGGCGTGGTCGTGGGCGGTGGCAGGAAGAACCGATGCCAGCAGTACGAGGAGGGGCAGGAGTAGTTTGGTCACAGAGTTCACAGAGGGGACACAGAGTTGGAGGAGAGGTGAAGCGGGCGTGGAGGGGGTCACGTCGTAATTTGTTAATTTCGCCTCCGCTCCGCGGAGCTCCATAA
>CAKZMS010000153.1 GCA_937128785.1 uncultured Opitutaceae bacterium
CCGGAGCCCTGCCTCCCATGGATGCAGCGACGAGCGCCGAATCCCGCGGCATCCCGGTCTACACCATCGGTGCGGGCCGCTCGGGCTACGTGCCGTTTCCCATCATCAATCAGGATACCGGTGAGGTCGTGCGCTATACCCGCACGGTTTCCGAGCTCGACGAAGGCACCCTGCAGGCCATTGCCGCCGCTACCGGCGGAGCCTACTTTCGCGCGGATGATGGCGACACCATTGAGTCCGCGTTCGCCGCCATCGATGCGGCCCAAAAGATCGAGTTTCGGGCGCAATCCTACCTGATCAGCAGCGAGCTGTTCTTCTACTTCGCCGGTCCCGGAGCCGTGCTGCTTTTGCTCTCAGCCGGTCTCGCCAGCCGCTCCCGCTCCGCCAAACGCTCCACCCACCAAATTCTCTCCGCCACCTGATGACCTTTCACTGGCCTCATGCTCTCTGGCTTTTGCTGCTGCCGCTCGGGTTCCTCGTTTCGGAACTCACCCGCCGCGTGCGCGCAACCCAGGTGCGTCATCCCAAAATGATGCGGGCGGAGGCTTCGCCACGCGGACTTACCTTGGCGGAAAAAGGTTCGATCGCGGCCGCCATGCCGCGGGTGCGTTGGCGCCTCTGGCTGGGCCTCGCCTTGACCATCACGGCATTTTCCCGGCCGCAGTGGGGCGACGTCGAGGAACCCGTGTTCGAACAGGCGCGCGAGATCCTCATCGGAGTCGATCTCTCCAAGTCGATGCTCGCTCCCGATGTGACCCCCACCCGCCTCGATCGGGCCAAGCTACTCATCACGGGACTGCTCGAACGTCTTGAAGGGGAACGCGTGGGTCTGACCGTTTTTGCCGGGACCTCATTTTTGCAGAGTCCCTTGAGCGCGGACTACGAAATCCTGCGCGAGTTTCTGCCATCGCTGGATCCCACGTTCCTCCCCGAAGGCGGCACCGAATACGCGGCCTTGATCGATACTGCTTTGGACGCCTTCACCGAAGACTCGAACGCCGATCGTTTCTTGATCATCCTAAGCGACGGCGAATCGCAGACCGACTCGTGGCAAGCGCGCGTCCCCGAACTCAAGGAACGCGGCATTCGCGTAATCAGTCTTGGGATCGGCACGACGGAAGGCGCGATGCTACCCGACGACTCCGGCGGGTTCATCAAGGACGAGCGGGGCGCCGTGGTGCTGTCGCGCCTGAACGCCACCACCTTGGAAGAGCTGGCTCGTCAAACGTCCGGGGTCTATCGCGACGCCAGCAACTGGGTGGACCTGGCCGATGTGCTGAGCCAAACGGTTGAAGCCGGACGCGCCGGAGATTTCTCGGAGAGTCGATCAGCGCGGCGCATCGAGCGTTTTCAATGGGCTCTTGGCCCTGCCCTGCTGTTTCTGCTGTGGAGCGTTTGGCGGGAGTTCCCGGTTCGCCCGCGCCAACGCGCCGTCACCATTCGTCCGGCCAAATCTGTCGCGACCGTCCTGGCGATCGGCTTCGGGTTTCTCGCTGGTCTCACGCCGGACCGTGCGACCGCCCAACCCGCACCAGCCGCCGACCCCATGGAGATGATCGCGGCAGTGGAGGCTCCCCTCAATGAGTTGATCACCCGCCTGGCGGCTCAACAGGACGTGGCGGCGATCGAGTTTGCCGATGTCGCGGAGCAGACGATCACGTGGGGCAACCAGCTTCTCCAGGCCGGCCAACCGCCCCAAGTCTCCGTGATCCATGACGCGCTGGCGGCCGTGGACCTCGGCGAAACCATGGACGAAACGGTCGCTGATTGGCCTACCCTGCGGGAGGAACTCGAAAAACTGCTGGAGGAATCCGAGCAACAGCAGGAAGAGCAACAGGATCAAGAGCAGGACGGTGACGAATCTGAAGAGTCAGACGAGGGTGACTCCGAGGGCGAAGACGGAGAGTCCGGTGAGAACGGCAGCGATCAGGAACAGGACGGCGAAAACGGCGACTCCGAAGGCGAAAAGGGCGAGAACGGAGAAAACGGGGAGCAGGGTGAGAATGGGGATGAGTCGGAGAACTCGGACTCATCCGACGGCGAACCCTCCGAAGAGGATCAGGAACAGGAACAAGGTGAAGGTTCGGAAACCCCCGAACAGGAGCAGCCCTCCGAGGAAGAACGAGAGAATGCGCAGAACGCGTTCGATCAGCCCGAAGAATCAGAGGAGCCGGAAGAGTCCCCCGAGCCTCAACCCGAACCCCAGAGTGATCCCAACCAACCTTCTCCCGGCAACCAATCCATCGGCGGCCAACAGGTCCAGGATCAGGAAGCCAAAGACAATCCTGAGTTGGTGGTTCCGCTCCAAAAACTCGATCAACTCAAGGACCAGGATTCGCCCGCCCAACTTTATCAACTCATGCAAGATCCCAACGCCCAACCGCCCAAATCGGGCCGCGACTGGTGATGCCCATGCCTCGCTTACTTTCCCTTTGTTTCCTAATCGCCGCGATCACCGCTTCGGCTCAGTCCGTGCGCTGGCAACCCGCCGGCGGCGTGCTCGAACGCGGGCAATCAACCGACCTCGTCCTGATCTTCGAGAACTGCGTGCCCACGGCCGCTCCGGAGATTCCGTTGCCGAGCAATCTGATCCTCGGTCCGCCCCAACAGTCCAATCAGACCTCCAGCAGCATTATCAATGGACGCATCTCAACCCGTCGAATGCTGTATTTCTCCTACGCCGCCCGCCCGGGTTCCGGTGATGAAGTGAGAATTCCGTCCTTCACGGTTTCGACCGATGAAGGTGACTTCCGGGTGCCCCCGGCGGTCTATGAGGTCCGCGAGGCCACGGTGGGAGACACCAACATTCCGGTGGCCCAGGTCGCCCAATCCCGTCTCGTGCTGGGCAACACCAACTATTGGGTCGGACAAGTTCTCCCCATCGACTACCGTCTAGAGGTCTCCGCCCGTTTCCGCGCCCAGCTGGGTGGCGAACCCGAGTGGGATCCCACTCCGTTGGTGGTTGAGGAGTGGAACGAACCCACCCGCGAGTCGATGGGCGCCGGGGGCGATGCCCGCAACATTCTTACGTATTCAACTCGCGGCTACATCAATCAGACCGGCACCTACGTCATCCCGTCGGTGCAGCAATTGGTGAACATCGGCATCCCCACCGCCGGTTTCCTGCAGTCCCTGCGCGCGGAGCAATACGCCATCACCAGTGATTCGCCGCAAATCACGGTACAACCCCTGCCCTCACCGGCCCCGCCCACCTTCGCCGGCGCCGTGGGGGAGTTCGATTTGGTTTCCCGGGTCGTTCCCGAAACCGCCGAGGTCGGCGAACCGGTCACCTGGACCCTCGAACTGACCGGCACCGGTAATTGGCCCGACATTCCGGGACTACCCGCCCGCCAAGCTTCCTCGACCTTCCGCGTCGTCCAGCCCGACGCCAAGCGAGAGATCCCCGATGGTCGCCTGTTTGATGGCACCATCACCGAAGACGTCGTCCTGATCCCGACCCAAACCGGCAACTTCGAATTGGGACCGGTGCAATGGACTTATTTCGACCCGTCGACCGGCAGCTACCAAACCATTTCGGCACCGGCCACCACCCTCACCGTCACGCCGTCCACCAGCCAACCGAACCCGCCTTCGGTCGCTCCCTCTCCGGACCCGTCAGCCACGCCTCCAGCCAACCCGAATCAACCGCCCACCATCACCGCAACTCCGGCCCCAGCCTCGCCATCGGTCATGCCACTGGAGGTAATTCCCGGAACCGGAGCCGTTCTATCTCCTCTACCCCATTCGCGTATTCTGAGCATCGCCCTCGCGCTGGGTTGTTTATTCCCCCTCCTCTGGTTGGGCCTGAGCACTCAACGCGCCCGGCGCCTCGATCCCGGTCGACCGGCCCGATTGGCCCGCAAGCGACTGGGTAAAACCCTCCTCGCCGTTGCGCGTCACGACGGCATAGATCAACACCCGCATCTCCTCGCCTGGCAGCGGGACACCGCCACCCTCTGGCAGCGCCCGGCGGCTTCCCCCCTACACGTGCTGTTCGAGGGCGACGAAGCTTGGGTCGAGTTGTGGCGAGAAGCCGAACGCGCCCTCTACGCTGAATCTGGCAAGCTCCCCGGCGACTGGGTGGTTCGAGCCCAAACCGCCCTCGCTGCCAAACGCACCGCCGGATTCCCCATCCTGCAGGTTCTGGCTCCCCGCCATCTGTTTCCGGTGGTTCTCGCCGCCCTCGCATTGGGCGCTGCGCCTGACCTCAACGCCCAAGGCTCGGGCGCTTACCAAAACGGCGAATTCGGCGAAGCGGAAGCCAGCTGGCGCACCGCCATCGCCACCAATCCCACGGACTGGAGCGCACATCACAACCGCGCTCTTGCGCTGGCGCAGCAGAACCGGTGGGACGAAGCCGGGGTGCATGCCACCGTCGCGTTCGTGCAAAATCCGCGGCACCCGTCCACCCATTGGCATCTGGCCTATACCCTGGAACGCAGCGGTTACACCCCGCCCGTGATCGGCGGATTCATCAACCCGACCTGGTCCCATCAAGTCGCCCAGGTCGCCTCGCCCGCCGAGTGGCATCATCTCCTGCTGTTGGGAGTCGGACTCGGTGTGTTGGCATTGTCTCTCTTACTGTTGAACGCCTACGGCTATCGCATCTTGGGGTGGAGGTTTCTGAGTTGGTTGCTCGGGCTCGCGTCCGTTGCGCTCATGGCCTCCTCCCTGTTCAGTATCCAGGTGTGGAGCACCACGACCGACTCCCGGGCAGCGCTCACCTGGCAAGCCGGTGAACTGCGCTCCATCCCGACCGACTTGAACAGCGAGCAACAAACCACGCCACTGGCGGCAGGCTCCCTTTGCGTCGTCGAGAAGTCGTTCCTCGGCTGGCGGCAGATCTCGTTCCCCAACGGTCAAACCGGCTGGGTGCGCCAAGAGGCCCTGGTCCCCATCTGGCGCTAGGCGGTCAGTCCATGGCCAGCGTCTTGCGGGCCATGCGCATCATGGATTCTTCCGGGTTAAACTCGGCCATGCGCTCGATTTCCATCCAAGCGAGTTCGTTTGATTCGTCGGAAATCACCAGCGGTTCGTCGGGATCAGCCTCGATCATAAAACGCAGATCGTAGTGCCAATGTTCCGGTTCGTGCTTCCGCGCCGGTATCAGGTGTCGATCCACGTCGAAGAGATTCCGGTCCACCCAGTGTAGTTTGGACAATCCGCTTTCCTCCTCCGCCTCCCGCATGGCCACCTGCGGCAGATCCAAGTCCCCGTCCGCGTGACCACCCAGCTGCAACCACTTGTCCAGTTTCCGATGGTGAGTGAGCAACGTGCGGCGACGAGTAGCGTCCACAATCCAAGCCGAGCCGGTGAGATGCCCCACGGCCAACGTTCTTTCCGCGCAATCCGCATGCGCCGCCACAAAGGCGATCATCGCCTCGGCCATCTCGGCTTCATGTGCATCAGCCGCCTGAGGCAAGTGATCCCGCAGCAGAGCCATCAGGGGAGATCTCGGATCTTCTGGTTTCATGCGTCAGTGCTCGATGGCGCTGGCCCGCTGCGCCAGAGTGAATCCGCCTCAAAGGCCGCCGGATTTTCCAACAGAGGCCACACCTCTGCCGCCGTCTGCGCCACCCCGAACAAGGTGCCGAATTCGGCGGATTTGAAACGATCCGCGATCATGCGTTCAAAGTAGGCCAGCAGCCCGTCGTAGTATCCGTCCTGATTCACCAGCACCAGCGGCTTGTCGTGGAGCGCCAACCCCCGCTCCACCATGATTTCGCTCACTTCCTCCAGCGTGCCAATGCCCCCGGGCAACGTAATGAAGGCATCCGCCCGTTCCGCCATGAGACGCTTGCGCTCGCGCATGGAATCCACGGTGACCAGTTCGTCGGCCTCGTGAAATGCGAGTTCCCGCTCCTTCATGAACTCGGGAATGATGCCCACCACCTTGCCGCCGGCGGCCTTGGTCGCACGGGCGACGGCCCCCATGGTGCCCGCATTCCCTCCTCCGTAAATCAATCCCCAGCCCCGCTCTGCCAATCCCCGACCGATCGCTTCGCCGACCGCGTAATACTTGGGATCCAGGTCCCGACTGGAGGAGCAATAAACGCAGATGAGTTTGGGCATTGTTTTCTTTTCCACAGATGAACACGGATAGACACGAATAATCTGCCGCTAACGCAAATCGTAACCCCAGTCTTCTTCAGCCGTGTCAGCCCCCTCTCCCTATGTCGGCCGTCTCGCCCCGTCTCCCACCGGGCTGATGCACCTCGGGCACGCGCGGACGTTCTGGATCGCGCAGGAGCGGGCCCGGGCTCGCGAGGGACATCTCCTGATGCGCAACGACGACCTCGATTCCGCCCGCTGTCGACCGGAGTTTATCGGGGCTTTTCTCGAGGATTTGCAGTGGCTGGGACTCACCTGGCGCGAACCCGTCCTGACCCAATCCACTCGCTTGCCGATTTATCAGG
>CAKZMS010000154.1 GCA_937128785.1 uncultured Opitutaceae bacterium
GATGCCGCGGTTGGCTCCGGTGACGAGGGCGATGGAATTTTGGATGGATGAGTTCATGTGAATTGAGGTGTTTGAAACGAAGTTATTGAGTGAACGATCAAATAAGAATTTCAGAATTCCCCGGTCGTCAATATTTTTATTGAACAATCATTCAATTTTTATTGGAACAGTAGGCGTCATGGCCCGTCCTCCTCAATTTGATCGTTCTGAAGTCCTTGAGAAAGCGACCCAGCTATTCTGGGAGCGTGGCTATCGTGGGGTGTCGATCAGTGACTTGGTGAAAGCCACGGGTCTGCTACCGGGCAGCCTTTACGCCAGTTTTGGTAACAAAGAAGGCATGTTTTTGGCCTGTTTGGAGCATTACAGTGCTCAAGCAGACGGCCTGCGGGCTGAGTTTGAGAGCGCTGAGTCGCCCTTGGCCATCGTTCGAAATTTCTATTTTGCAATGAGCGAACAGTCGGCGGCCAGCGACGAGCGTCGCGGTTGTTTCCTGGTAAACGCTTCCTTGGAGTGCGACGAGTCCGAAACCGCGATCAAAACGCAGGTAAAATCCTGTCTAAAACGAAGCGAAGCCTGGTTGCAGGATCAACTGGACGCCGCCCGGCGGGTCGGCGAGCTCCGCGAAGATACCGATACCGAACAACTGGCCGGTTGTCTTATGGGATCCGTTTTTGGGCTGCGCGTGATGTCGCGAGCCCAGGACGAAGGGGCCAAGATTCAATCGGTGGCCGCAGCCAGTTTCGACAGCCTGGTCTCACCTTGGCAGCAGGTAGCGGCCTAAGTGTATCGGGGACCGAGACAGCGGCACGCGGCCCTACGCCGAGTCGTTTTCTTTGTCCGACTGAGGGCTTTCAATGAGGTGTCGGAATTTCTGGTAGGAGAACCCCACCCACAGCAGCAGGACGCCCAGCACGATGAACGCGGCGATGCGGTCTTTGGCCTCTTCAATGTCGTGCACAAAAGCCCGGGGGATACACAGCACCAGCAGGATCAGCCCGACCACGCGATGCACGCGGGCTTGCCCGGCAATGCCGAGCGCGAACAACACGATGCCACCAATTCCCCACAGCACCGTGCCGTAGTCGGCCCAGACTGCGCGGAGATTTAGGGCGATATCCGTCATCGCAGCCGCGGCGACAAGGGCGTGGATCACCCAGCCTGTCCTGCGGGCGCCAACGCTGATTTCTGTTTTTAGACGATTCAGCAATAAAGGGAAGGCAGCCACCGAAAGGATGAGGACCGCCATGCCAGCCAACGCCAACCCGGCCCCTTCGCCCTCCATCCACTGATTGTCTACCCATGCCCACATCAGCCCAATCAGCATGGCCGCACTGGCCGTTCCCCATGCCCACTTTACCCGCCAGCGAACGGCCAATGCGCCAAACGCCAAACCAATCGCGCTGAGCAGCACCCCGAATTCAGGGGTCGTCGCCTCGCTACCGATCGCGATGTGGATCAAAGGCACCCCGGCAATGGCCACGAACGCATTGGCGCCATTGACCGAGGAGTGCTCCTCCGTGGGGCGTTGCCGGCCAATGATCCAAAGCAGAGGCACACCCGCCAGCGTTACCCAGTCCGCGAACGGCAGGACAAACCCACCCAAAGCCGAGCCGTAGCCGACCCGCAGGGCGAACGATACGAGCAGACTCGCCATGGCACCTAAAGTCAGCACCGGAGAGGATTCCCTCAGGCCCGAGGCAGCCAGGGCGACCGCCAATGCCGCCATCACGGCCAAAGCCGTGGGTGCGGCCAGCGTCTGCATCAACGCGGCTGACACGGTGGCCAAGGCGATGATGACCAGACTGATGCCGCCGGATGAATAGTTTGATTTCCGCTGGTCCGACTTCGGGAAAGACAACCGGGCCAACTTCCAGCCAGCGACCAGTGCGATGAGCCCGAGAGGTCCGGCTGCCGCCCACAGCCACGCCGTGCTCCACAACGATTCGTTGAAGGCGAAGACGGTCAGGAGCGCGACGCCGAAGGCGACAACCAACGCCGGCAGCATCACGCGGGACCGCAGCTGCCAAGCCACTCCGGCCAGAACCAAGGCCCAAAGCAATGCTCCGGTTGGCCCCCAGGGTTCCGTCATCGCGTCTCGCCCGAACCAAGCCATCAGGGGCACGGTTGCCAACACGCCGAGGATCACCTGCATGCTGGCGACGCCCGATCGTAGCGTCCGCCATTGCCGACCGAGAATTTCAAACAGACCTAACCCAGCGCCCACGTAGGCGATTTGGATCCAGCCCACCGCCGAGAAGGGCGTGATCTCCTCGGTCGCAGACTCGGCCAGGAAAAAGGCCAATGATACCGCCCACGCGCCAATGGCGGCAGCGCGTAGTGAATTGCGACCGGAACGTTGTGCCGCAGCCACCAGCACCAGGGCCTCTACCATCAGGGCGACCCAGCGGCTGTGCGCGTCCCAATGCGCGATGGCCGCCAGTGCCAAAAGGGAAGCCGTCTTGACCGCCCACATGCCAATCACTCGATCTCCTGGCACGAGACGGACCATCCCGGCAATAGCGGCGAGCAATACCAGGCCACTGCCGAGGAAATACGCGTCGATCGCGTCCCATGAAGCCAGTGACACCGTGGCGACAAAACCAGCCAGCAACGAAAGCGACGTGCTCACCGCCTGTAGCCTTCGTGCTTTGTTCGATAGGCCGTCCTCCCCGAGTTGCCCCTCGCGAACCGCCACGACCAGATGCGTCACGAAGCCCGCCAGGATCAATCCATAGGCCAGTCCGACTTCGGAGCGGTCAAACCCTTCCACACAGACGATCAAACAGAGTAACGGAGTCAGGACTGCACTGAGGAAAACGGGACCCCACCAACTCTTCCGCACCTGAAGGGCCACGGCCGCCATCGCCAGCACCACTCCGCCGGCCCCCGCCATCAGCGGCAGTTGGCCATACAACGAGAAAAACGCCGACACGTAGCCGAGCACGATACCGATGGTCGCCGTGGTGGCGGAATCACGCCGCCAGCCGGCCCCGGCGATAAATGCGGCGGCGGCCGCCTGAAGCACCACCGCCAAAACGGGATCCGATACGATGCGCACCGCCTCGACGGACGAGGCGGCGAAGGCGGTGAAGAATACCAGAGCGTGACCTGCCCCGATAATCACCGGGCCGACGCGCAGCCCTCGCCGCTCCAACCAGTGCCCGCCGGCGAGCACGCCGCCGGCAATGGCAGCAAGTTCCAGCCATTTCATCCATGGCGCGATGTTGGCCGAAATGTAGATGCCGAAAAACACCACGCCGATCACCGCCAGCAGGGCACCGACCCGTGTCGCCCACCATCCGCCAATCTGAGCCTCGCCGCTTTCGCCACTCTTCGGTGGCAGCAGTTTCATGGTGCCCAACAGTTCCTGCCAGCCGGAAGGCTCCCGAGGAAGCGGAGGGGGAGCCGCGGGAGCGGGCTCGGGGCGGGAACGCCTCGGGAGAGAAATCTCGGGGGCCAGGGGAGGGGGCGTCTTTGGCGTGGGAGGGAAGACGGGAAGCGGGGGCGGCATCGCCGAGACGGGTGGCTCCGACTTGGGTTCGACGGCAGGAGCTGCCGGAGGGGTGACAACCTCAGCAGGTTCAGCATCGACCTGTTCAAGTTGGGTTACCCGCTGGCGCAGGGCGTGCACTTCGTCTTCGAGGAGGGCGACGCGTTGATTGAGATCCGGGACCGCATTCATGGGGTAGTGGGGTTGAGGTGAGGGTCTTTAGATTTTCGCCGAGCCCGAGTCGATGGCTTCGAGCGAGCGGGTGGCTGCTTTGATCTGGGCGGATGTAAGGCCGACCAGGACTTCCGAGGCCGCGGCTTCGTAGGCAGGGTGGGCGAGTTGCCAGAGTTTGCGACCCGCGGTCGTAAGCCGGATGCGATAGGCGCGACGGTCTCCCGGCGAGGGCTGGCGCTCCACCCATCCCATCGCCTCCATGCGATCAATCAGACCGGTTACATTGGATCGGTCCACCACCAGAATGTCGCTCAGCTCGCGTTGGGTAAGCTCGTGCTTCGCATCCTGCAAGACATGCAGGATGTTGAATTGCACTTCGGTGAGGCCATATGGCTTGAACAGCCGCCGGCTGGCGCGGAGCAGGGCATTGCTCGCCCGAACGGTGGCCACGATGAGTTGGATTTCAGGAGTGGGCTCCATCAGACAATCGCTGAGTCATCAATAGTTGATATGTCAACAATCAATCTGAACCTCTCTGGGGA
>CAKZMS010000155.1 GCA_937128785.1 uncultured Opitutaceae bacterium
TGCGATGGGGATCTCCAACGCCGCCAGCGCCATGTTTGGCGGCATGAATTCCTCCGGCTCGCTGACCCGCTCGGTGTTGAGCGACTCGTCGGGAGCCAAGTCTCCCCTCGCCAGTGTGTTCGCCGGGCTGTTCGTGCTCGTGCTGATGTTCACCATCGGCTTCGGCATCAAATACATCCCCACGGCCGCGCTCGCGATCGTGGTCATGGGCATCGCGTGGTCGCTGATCAACCGCTACAACATCATGATGGCGCTGCGCACCACCCGCTCGGACACCATCGTGTTTTTGGTCACCTGCGGCTCGGCGTTGCTGCTGCAAATCGATCTGGCGATCTACCTTGGGGCCTTCACCTCAATCATCCTTTTCCTCCGCAAGGCGGGTTCACCCGAGCTGGTCGAATACAACTTCACCGACGATGGCCAACTCGCCGAACGCGGTCGGATGCGCCGCTCTGTTCCCGGCATCTCCATCATGCACGCCGAGGGGGATCTGTTCTTTGGCTCAACCGACATCTTCGATCAACAGATTCGGCAAATCATTCGGGACCCCAGCCTTAAGGTCATTGTCCTGCGCCTCAAAAACGCCCGCAACCTGGATGCCACCGCCGCCGCGGCCATCAGTGAGCTGCACGGCTTCCTGCAAAAATCCGGCCGCCACCTGGTCATCTCCGGCGCCAATCGCGAAGTTACCCGTGTGCTCGGGAACGCCGGCACGATCGAGGAGATCGGCAAGGAAAACTACTTCCGCGAAGTGTTGAGCAATCCCACGCTTTCGACCCGTGACGCCCTCAAACGCGCCACCGAAATCCTCGGCCGCCGTGATGCTGAAGTCCGCATCTTCGTGGATCAGAATCGTCAGAAGGACAAAGACGGCGAGGGGTAGGGTTCGGGGACAGCGTAGTGCCGAGCTTCAGCCGGCACTCTAAGACGCCGGCTAAAGCACGGCGCTACTTGAGTCCCTCTGAACATTACAAGTCCACCGCACCGAGCTGATCCGACTTCGCCAAGGCTTCGTCGGACATGACGAGCCCGGCTACGGTAGATCAGGTGGTATCTGCCTACACCGGGTGCTTACCCAAGGTTCCTACCAACGACTTCAGATAGTCCTCGCTGGAGACGCGCGTCACTTCAGCCTTCGCCGCGACGAGACGTTCCTTGAGCGACATGCTCTCGGCCACATCACTTAGCGCAGCGTTATCGAGGGCGCGTTCCATCGACTTCACGTGACGACTCCAGGTGGCCATATCCCATTGCTGTTTGGCCGCGAGGCGGGCTTGATACCAATCGCTCGCCAGGAGCGCTTCACGGGTGAACATATCGCGAACCTCCGGGGCGTCGAGGCCGTGGCCATTCCAGTCGCCCTTGGCCATAATGTGCAGCAGGGCCTGAAGGGGAGGACACGCCAACTCAATGGTACCATCATCGAAGTAGGCCTGCGCCACGCGCTCATGGGTGGCGACAATGTTGTCCATACCTTCCACAAACATTTCCATGCCCTGTTTTTCCGGGCTGAGCATTTCGTCGGTAAAGACGACGTGCGGATGGTTGAAGACGCGGCCAAAGAACGCCCGGGCAAACTTGCGGGTGATCCGATAACCGAGGCGGCTGGCGAGCACCTGACGACCTTCGTAATCGAAGTCGCGGCACTTTTCCAAATAGCCCTGCGAAATCATGTAGGCAGGGTCGCGCTCTTCCGGTTTCATCCGGCACCACACCTCGGGAATCAACAGACTCACATCGTGATCCACGCGCACCTTGGGTCCGACATAACCGGCTGCCGACACAAACGCGGGGTGGCCGGTCAAGAGCATCGATACCAGCGCCGCATTGAGATCATACACCGCGGGCAGACAATTGAACGGGCCCTTGGTCAGCGCACCTTCGGAACCGGCTCCAGTAGTCGACGGCGATTTGCCGGTCATGGAGCTGATATATTCCACAAACAGTTCCGGCAGCTCGAAGTAGTGAATCGGGTTATACACCGCCAGAGAACGAATACCGGCTTCAGGATCAGGCGGATTGTTACGGCGACCCGGCACAACCGCATCCACGGGGGTATGGATCGGAGCATCGGGACCCAGACGACGATGCAAACGCGTCGACATCTCGGCCAGATGCACGCCCCGGGGGTCTTCGAGGTCGGGTCGCATCTGCAGGTAGCGCGGATTCTTGGTCGGCTTACCGTCCACGATGCGCGGGTGAGCCGGCGATACGAAGTAAGAGGGTCCGTCCGGCGAGGACGCGGCTTGCTGGATCAGGTTCTTGACCGGAGTCGTCCACTTATCGAAGCCCACCGCATCCGCGACAAACTCCTTCGCGTCATCCTGGCGAAGTGGTTCGAAATTGGAGATGAAGTTGCTCGGGCCCGACAGGTCGCGCTCAGCCTGCTTGTCATAGCCACGGTGAATGGCGTCGTCCGGGCGCTGGAAGAGTCGGGTCTCACAGTTGGACACAAACTTCTCCGAGGAACGGCTGGAGCCCGCGGGCAATCCGTCCAGCTGGGCCGAGGGCACCACCACCGAAGCGGTGATGTCGTCTTCCATCTGGATTTTGGCGGCAGGGTGAAAGTCCTCGCGCAGTCCAAACACGCGCCAGGATCCATCGTCGCGGAAGCCGACGCGCAGGTAGCTGGCTGTCATCTTGCGGTTGTCGCACTTCAGCTCGTTGCCGGGAGTGCCGTTGATGATATCAACGGAAAAATGACTGCGCCAATCATCGCCCCACTCGGAGCGGTGATGCCGCTTCACCACAAATACGATCTCCTTGAGATACTGGGGAATCACCCGCAACCAGTCGTTGTATTCCTCGGAGTATTCCGATGAAGGCGTCAGTAGTTTGATCACCGAACCCAGCGAACGCTCGTAACTGAGAATCGGACGCTTGTCGGAGCCGCGTTTGGCCGGATCGGCGAACCGTTCATGATACGGGTGATCAAACAGCTCCTGCACGCGATTCATGTCGCGATCAAAATCTGCCACAAACACCGGGCCCGGCAGGATCGCATCGGAGATGGCCTTGGAGATCTCCGACTTGCCGCCACCCGATACGGTGCACGGTTTGTGGCAAAGCGTGCCTTCGGCGACCGTGCCCACGAGATTCCACGACGTGTGGGCCGGCGGACGATCCAGATGCACCTTGTAGCCGGACGGGCGCACGTAGGTGATGCCGGCCCGCAGGGGCAGGGTGTGGGAACCTTCGTCCGTCTCCCACTTGACCGTCTGGCCGGCCAAGTCGAATTCGACGTTTTCGGGCACGTAATAGATTGATGGATACTCCTTATCAATGGCGTAACCCTCGGGCTGCACCTCGATGAGGTCGGCATAGACCTCTTTAACCTCTTCGAAGGAGTGACCGCGGGACTGCACGTGCACGTTGCCGGCAAACTCCTCACCGAGATCGTAGGATGGGTAGACCCGCGCGCCCCCCGCATGTTCTTCTTCGGCGAGTCCGTAGAGGTTGGCCGCATAACCGATCTGCGTCTTCACCTCTTTTTTGCAGTAGCCGAAGTAGTTGTCGGCGATGAGGGTGACCACCACCCCGCGTTCGTCGCGGGCGCACAGCTTGAAGGCTCCCCCATCGTTGTAGAGTTCGTCCTCTTCCTTCCAGCACATGCCGTCGCGCTTCTGGCGCGGCGTGGCCAGATCGTAGTGAGGCAGCCCCAGGGCGACTTTTGAAACCCCCACAAGGTGCGGGGCGAGAATCACGCAGCCGGTGTGACCCGTCCACCCATCGATATCGAAGGCCGAGTCATTTTCCGGCAGGTGGGGGTCTCCGGCATTGCCAAAGATCGACTCCACAAAATCCAGATTGGCGACCAATGAACCCGGCACAAAGAACCGGGTCTCCAGCGACTTGGCCGCGGTGTAACCTTTCACTTCCGGCACGACCTTGGGACGCAACATGAGCGAAACAAAACATTCGGCGGGCTCGGGCCAATCCCCGGTGTAGGGCAAGCGCGCCAGATCCGCCGGCGGTTTCATCGCAATCTCCAGCAGCTTGTAGAACGCCTCGAGCGGTGTCGCCTTCTTATCATCCGGAACCGGCAGGCCCCCCTCGACGATGTGAAACACTCCTTTGGTGGTACGGCGATCGCTCAGCGGGTTGTGGAGCACCCCATTGCGCAGGCGGAAGCTTTTGAGCAGGGGAGAGTCCGCGACATCACCCCGGGAGGGCAGGGAGAGTTCCCGGGCCAGGCCGGGGCGGTCCAACACAAAGGTGCGCAAAGGCAGGGTGGGGGCTGGACCGATACTCGACAGGTATTGGTTGAGGAAATGCTGAATCCGGCCATCGACCGGGGCATAGCGCTCGACCAACTGCCGGGTCATCTCACGGTGCCGGGCAAAAATGGGTTCGGTTAACTCAGTCAGCGCTCCGGGGCCCTCATCGGGGCTCGAAGGGCACCCCAGCAGCTCGAGGCGCAGGGCGATGGCTTGACGTAACTCTTCGGGTGACAGCGGGCGCTTCTCAGGAGTCATATGTGCCCGATGCTGAAGCAATGATCGGGCCGGGACAACCCGCGGTTTTGAAAATTCACCCCGCCGCCACAATGAGCAGAAGGATACCCCGTAAACTCCACGACGCCGTCCGGATCCAATTGGTGGTTACCAAGCGCCGAATGAGCCCATGATCCAGGCCATGGGCAAGTGCCCGATGGATCGGCATTTGCACGAATGCCGTCGACAACCAGTTCAGCGCCACCGGAACCGCGACCAACCAAGCCCACTGACTGGTGGGGGCCTGAAAACACCACCAGGCGGCTCCTCCGAGCTCGATCAGCATGAGCGGTCCCACCACAAAACCCATTCGACGGGTGTAACCGGCGTGCCAAAACACCCAGGTATTCGCCGCCTGTCGGGCCATCTGCGGATACACCACGATCTGCACGGTCCAAATCAGCCCGACCAAGGCCCAGGACGCGGCAACATGCGCCCACCACCACCAAGATTCCGCGATTTCGACTCCTGACATGCCGCAACCAAGGAAGTTTGTCGGCAGTCTCCAGCCGAAGGTGAATTTTCACACCCATCGTTGCGACGCTGGCGGCGATTCCTCAATCTCCGCTCCTTCATGGTGTTGTTTCACGATCCACGTTGCCTGGACTACGGAAATTCCGCGCGTCCGGAACAACCCGCCCGGCTGGGCAAGACGGTTCCCCTCCTCCAGCAGAACCACCCCAACTGGACCTGGCGCACAGCCGTGACTGCTACCGAAGAGGATGCCGCCCTCGCTCACGACGAGACTTTGCTGGCCCGCCTGCAGCAAGCGCAGGACTTTGACGCCGACACCCCCTGGTGGGAAGACATCGATGCGCACGCCTACCGGGCGACCGGCTCAGCCATGGCCGCCACCGCTGCTGCGCTCAATGGCGAAGGCCCGGCGATGTCGCTGATGCGCCCCCCCGGTCACCACGCCACGGAAACGCAGGCGATGGGGTTTTGCTATCTCAACCACATTGCCGTCGCCGCACTGCACGCCCGCGAGCACCGGCAGGTCAATAGAGTCGCCGTCTGGGACTTCGACGCCCACCACGGCAACGGCACGGAGGCAATCCTGGCCGAAAGATCCGACGTGTTATTCGTATCGGTTCACCAGTCACCCGGGTATCCCGGGACCGGACTCAAGAGCTTCGCCAACTGCGTAAATTACCCCGTGCGCCCCCTCACGCCACGAGGCGATCACATGGCGACGTTGGAGGAATCTTGGCAACGTGTGATTGCCTTCCGCCCCGACCTTGTGCTCGTGTCCGCTGGATTCGACGCCTACGTGGGTGACCCGATTACTGATATGACGCTTGAAAAAACGGACTTCGCGACCCTCGGCAGTTGGCTGCATGATGCCACCGTGCCCGTGGCCGCTGTTCTCGAAGGAGGCTACAGCTCAGACCTGCCCCATTTGGTCGACGCATTCCTCACCAGCTGGGCCGGAGAAGCCGCGACGGTATGATTAAACGCTTTCTTCCTGTCGGCGCCCGACGTTTGCTAGGGGTTAAATTGAAGCCCGAACCACCTGCCTACGAGCTCCTCGATCAACCCGGTCAGCTCCAGCCCCTGCTGGACGACCTCGATCGCGTTGAAGAAGTCGCCCTCGACACCGAGGCCGACAACATGAACTGCTACCGCACGAAGATCTGCCTGCTGCAGTTCCTCATCGACGGTAAAGTCTACCTCGTCGACGCCTTGGCGCCGATGGACTTCGATCCGCTCTATGAGAAGCTGGCCGACAAACACCTGCTCATGCACGGCAGCGACTACGATCTTCGCCTGCTGCACGACCTCAACGGCTTCGAAGCCAAAAGCATCTTCGACACGATGCTCGCCGCCCAATTGCTCAACCGCCAGAAGGTCGGGCTCGCCGGGCTGATGGAGGACTACTTCGGTCTCGTCATGTCCAAGGAGTCACAGAAGGCCAACTGGTCCCGACGACCCCTGACCAAAAAGCTGCTCGACTACGCCTCGCTTGACGTATGGCACCTCCCCGAATTGCGCGACCTGCTGACCAAGCAGCTGCGCAAACTCGGTCGCATGGACTGGCTCGAACAGCAGTGCCGGCGCCAGATCGAAGCGGGTCTCGTCGGCTTTCCCTCCGGCGACGAAAACGCGTGGCGCATCGGCAAATCGGAAAAACTCCGCGGCGTCTGCCTCTGCGTCCTCCAAGCCGTCTGGCAGTGGCGCGAAACTCAGGCCGAACGCCTCGACACCCCGCCGTTCAAGGTCTGCAACAACCGTCTCTTGCTCCAAATGGCCGGCGCGGCCGAAGAGTTGGGCAACGCCGACGCGATTGTCTCCACCATCCACCTCGGCCGCCGTCACCCGCGCCTCGTCAAATCCCTGACCGCCGCCGTCAATCGCGGCCTCAAAACCGATCCGAGCACGCTGCCGCGCCGCAAACGCCGCGGTGACCATCGGCCCCTTTCGCCCAAAGAGCTCTCCTTCCAGGATCGCCTCAAGGCGGATCGGGACAAGTTGGCCACCAAGCTCGAGCTCGATGCCACCCTCATCGCCAACCGCGCGCAACTGGCCCAAATCGCTCGCAGCCCGGATGCCATGGATGAGCACATGCTCCCTTGGCAATGCGAGCTGATCGCATCGCTGCCAGCCTACCAGGCCGGCCCCGCCGACACTTAATGTGGGTCGGGCTTTACGCCCGACAATCCTCGGGCCTTTGTTGAGCACCACCCCCTTCGTGTCTTGAGCTCCGTCCCGCACCACTCGTCCGCCAACATCGCCCGCAAGTTGCCGTCCATGGCCGCGGCGCAGCCGACGACCGCCGCACTGAAAGTGCCCCAAGGCCGGACGCGCCAAGGCGAAATCGACTACCTGACCCTTTCGTTTGCGGAACTGGAGGCCGAGGCCGCCGCCTGGCAACACCGTCTCCAAACTGCGGGCGTCGAACGAGGATACCGCGTGCTGGTCATGGTCCGCCAAGGCCTGCCGTTGATTGCCGGTGTGTTCGCCCTGTTCGCCACCGGAGCTGTGCCGGTGGTCATTGATCCCGGCATGGGGCGCAAATCATTCCTGCGCTGCGTCGAGCGCTCGCGCCCCAAGGCCCTCCTCGGCATCCCGCTGGCCCAAGTTTTGAGTCGGGTCTTTCGTCAGGCATTCAAGTGTGTGGAGGTGCGGGTTTCCGCGAGTGGGAAAAATACCGCGCGATGCCCCCGACCGAAGGGCACTCCCGACAATCTCACGGTCGCGGATTCCGCGACGGATGAACTCGCGGCCATCCTCTTCACCTCCGGTTCGACCGGCGCACCGAAGGGCGTGCGCTACGAGCACGGCATGTTCGATTCGCAGGTGGAACTCATTCGAAAAACCTTCGATATCCAACCCGGCGAAATCGACCTGCCCATGTTGCCGATCTTCGCGTTGTTCAATCCTGCCCTCGGCATGACCACCGTCGTGCCGGAGATCGACCCCAGCAAGCCGGCCCAGGTCGACCCCGCCAAAATCGTCCAAGCCATCCGCCAGGAAAAGATCACCAACTCGTTTGGTTCGCCCACCCTGTGGATGAAGATTGCCCGTCACTGCGACGAGAAGGGCGTCGCCCTCGATTCCATGCGCCGCGTGCTATCCGCCGGCGCACCCGTCCCTCCAGCCCTTTGGGAGACCATGCAAACCGTCCTGCCCAACGGCACCCTGCACAGCCCCTACGGTGCCACCGAAGTCCTCCCCGTGAGCAGCATCGACGCGACCACCGTCCTCAACGAAACCGCGCCTCATACGCTGGCGGGGCAGGGCACCTGCGTCGGCAAAATCATCGACGGCAACGACGTGAAGGTAATCGCCCTCAGCGACGCGCCCATCGCCAGCCTCTCCGACATCACGGAACTGCCGACCGGCGAAATCGGCGAGATCATCGTGCGCGGTCCCACCGTCACCAAAGCCTACGACGCCCTCCCCGAAGCCACCACGAAAGCCAAGATCACCGAGTCCTCGAAGAGTCCGTCACCTGATACTTGTAACTTGATACTTGATACTTCCGGTGCGGTCGCAGCCGCAGCGGTCTGGCACCGCATGGGCGACTGCGGCTACCTCGACGACCAAAAACGCCTTTGGTTCTGCGGCCGCGCCGCCGAACGGGTGAACACCCAATCCGGGCCGGTGTTCTCCGAACAGGTGGAACCCATTTTCAACACCCACCCGGAAGTGCAGCGGAGCGCGTTGATTGGCGTCGGCCCCAAGGGTCGCCAACGCCCTGCCATCGCCATAGAGCCCAACAACCCTGCCGTGTTGAAAACCAGCGCCGCGGGCCGGCGACTCGGACGGGAGCTCCACCAGCTCGCCCGTGAGCACGCTCATGCCGCGCGCATTAATTTGTTCTATTTCCACCCCGGGTTTCCCGTCGACGTGCGCCACAACGCCAAAATCCATCGCCTGACGCTGACCGAATGGGCCGAGACCGAAGGTGTTGGTATGGAGGTTGATCCCAAGAAATGAGCGAGCTGTCCAGCGCACCTGTTCTCGTCACCGGCGGCACCGGATTCCTCGGTTCGCATTTGGTGGATCAACTGCTCGCTGCCCAGCGAACGGTCACCGTCGTCTCCCGCCAACCACGTCGGGAATTGGAAGCTCGCGGAATCCGGGTGGTGGTCGGCGCGCTGCACGATCCGGCCGTGTGTGCCAACGCCGTCAAAAACGTGAAGACGGTTTTTCACGTGGCCGCCCGCGTCGGGGTGTGGGGAAAGCACGAGGACTTCCATCGCGACAATGTAGTCGCCACGGAAACCCTGTTAGCCGCCGCGCAGACCGCCGACGTCTGCCGCTTCGTCCATACCAGCACTCCCAGCGTAGTCTACAACGGTCGGGATCTCGCGGGAGCAGACGAATCACTGCCTCTCACCACTGACTGTCCCAGCCCGTATCCCCTCACCAAAGCCCATGCCGAAGCGAAAGTGATCGCCGCCAACCGCGAAGGTTTCGCCACGACAGCGCTGCGACCACACCTCATTTGGGGTATCGGCGACCCCCATCTCGTGCCGCGCATGCGCGCCCGGGCGCGTGCCGGACGTCTCCGCATCGTCGGCAGCGGCCAAAACCGGGTCGACATGGTGCACATCACCAACGCCACCCAAGCCCACCTCGACGCCGAACAAGCCCTGGCCGAGCAGGTTTGTCATCTAATAGATGACAAACCCGGAGGGGCGCAGCACGGCTCCGGTCCGGCGGGTCGGGCGTATTTCATCACCAACGATGAGCCCGTGAATCTGTGGGAATGGATCAATGAGCTCCTGACTGCTCTCGGCGAGCCGCCGATCACCAAACAAATTTCTTTGAAAGCCGCCTCGCGCGTCGGTGCTGTCTGCGAAGCGTTGTGGAGTGTGCTCCCGCTGAAAGGCGAACCGCCCATGACCCGATTCATCGCCGCCGAGTTGGCCAAAGATCATTGGTTCGACCTCAGTGCCGCGAAGAGAGACCTCGGCTACCAACCCACCGTAAGCATGGCCAAGGGCACCCGGGCCCTGATCGAGCAACTGCGCGATTAACCGCGCTGACGCACCGCCTCGAACAGCGTGATAATCGTGGCCATGGCCACGTTCAGGGAGTCGGCCTGACCCGCCATCGGGATGCGCACGGTTTCGTCTGCCTGGGCCAACCAATCATCGCTGAGACCATATTGTTCGCTGCCCATCACAATGGCCAACGGTCCGGTCAGATCGGCCGCGGTATGAAGTCCCTCCGCCGCCGGGGTGGTGGCAACGGATCGGATCTTCCACTGTTTCAGCCAATCCCGCACCGCTCCGCTTTCGGTGATCACCACCGGAACGGAAAACAACACGCCCGTGGAAGCACGCACGACATTGGGGTTAAACAAGTCAGTGACCGGGTCGCAAACAATCAGGCCGTCGACGCCCGCGGCATCGGCGCTGCGCAGAATCGTGCCCAGATTACCGGGCTTTTCGATCGCCTCCACAACCAACAGCAAGGGCGTATCCGAAAGAGTCAGGTCGTCGAGCCCCCGGCGCCATTGCGGCAGGACCGCCAACAACCCATCCGGACGCTCGCGGTAGGCGACTTTGGTGAAAGCGGGTTTATTGAGTTGCACGATCTGGGCTCCCGCCGCCGCCGCCTCTTCGATCAGCGCCCCCTCGTTGCCCTGGTCACCCGGATACCACTCAGGGCAGTGATAGAGCTCCGCCGGTGCATACCCCTTGTCCAAGGCCCGTCGGATTTGACGATAGCCTTCCACCAAAAACTGCTGCGCCTGATCCCGCGGGCGACGGTCACGCAACTTGACCAATTGTTTTACGCGCGGGTTCTGCAGACTGGTAATGATTTCGGGCTCCATCATGGGGACAGCTCACGAAACACACGAAATGCCGTGAAAGAAAACACTGCATTTTCGCCCATTCGTGTCTTTTGGTGTGTTTTGTGGGCAGAAGAAAGAAAGACCGAGCACCCAGAGACTTCCCGTTTCCGTATCACACGGAGATCGAGTTGGACATCACCACGCTGACCAATCGCGGCGTAGGCCT
>CAKZMS010000156.1 GCA_937128785.1 uncultured Opitutaceae bacterium
GACGACGCTCTCCGCGCCAGGTTCCTCCAGTTTTCGGGAGGCTTGAATCACCAAAGCTCGATTCCCGGACAGGTCTCCTACCGTGGGGTTAAGTTGTGCTAGGCCAATGCGCATAAACGAAAACATCCAAATTGGCCCAATCTCAGGCGAGTGACAACTCGCAACCCCGGCCTTGTGCCAAACGACTTGCGGCCTTTGTTTCGCGGAAGATGACCCGAACTCCGGCACCGCTCATTCTCGCTTCGGCTTCACCCCGCCGCCACGAACTGCTGCGGGGTATGGGCGTGCCGTTTACGATCGAGGTTGCGGCCGTCGACGAAAATGAAGACCGGGACCATGATCCGCGAACCCTGGTGTCGGGAAATGCGGCGCTCAAAGCGGATGCGGTATCCCATTTTCATCCGCAGGCCTGGGTTTTGGGTGCAGACACCACGGTTTTTGTCGATGATACGGTGCTGAATAAACCCCGCGATCAGGAGGAAGCGAGGCAGATGCTGCGGGACCTGAGCGGGCGCGCCCACTCGGTATTCACCGGTTTGGCCCTGCGCGGCCTCAATGAGGGGGTGGCGATCAATCGCGGCGTGGAAAGCAAGGTTGTCTTTCGAACGCTGACCGAAGAAATTATCGAAACTTACCTCTCACGGGTCCACACTCTCGACAAGGCGGGTGGCTATGCGATCCAAGAGGAAGGGGAGCTGATTGTGGAACGCTATGAGGGGTCGCTCACCAACATCATCGGCTTGCCCGTCGATGAAACGAAACAAATTTTGACCGAGGTGGGTCTCTGCTCCTGATTCAGTCGTTTCATGTCCGTGTTCCTTAAATCATCCCGTCCCTCCCGTCGTCGCCCCCCCGGCGGTTGGGTGACTGGTCCGCGGGAGAACAAGGCATGGAAGGCGGGACTGGCCGGCACCATCATCGTGCACCTCTTTTTGGCTTGGTTGGCCCCGCAACTGGAGAGCGAATTCATGGAGGGCGGTGAGTTTGTGACCGCCGCCGATTCTCCCTTGGCGCAGCAGTTCGATATCGAAATCGCGGAGCTTCCGCCGTTGCCCCCCGACACCTACGTGGCTGCGCACCCGGATGCGCCGGACAATCCACCCGACGAGACCCAGAATTTTTCGGATCGCAATCAACAGTTGGCCCAGGAAGTCGCGGCGGAGGAACTTGGTGACATGCCATCCACGGTGGGGGAGGATGATATTGAATCCACCTCGATTGTCTCCGGCGATGATGCCGCGCCTACTCCACCCGCTGCCTTGGTGCCGCCGGCTCCGGATGTCACCGTAACCGAAGATACACCACCAGAGGAGCTCCCCGCCTTGGCCCAAGATCCTCTCAGCGGATTCGAGGATATCCGGGGTGAAGCGGAAGACGGCATCGGGACAAACGTCGTTGAACTCCCGGAGAATCCCCAGGCCGATATCGATGAGCCGATCGAAGGCGTCACGGACCCCGAGCAGGCTTCCGATACGGGCAAAGGCATTTATTATCGCCCCAACCCCAATCGGCCGGCTCCACGTCCGAATTTGGCGCGCTCCCAGATCAAACCAGCCGTCTTTTCCAACCGCGTGACCGGCACCGACAATATCGGCGTCGTCGCCCATGAAGCGATGCGCACCACGTTCGGTGATTACTTCGCCCGCATGCTCGAGGTAATTCGCCTGGGGTGGAATCACGACATCCGTTCAAAAATCGAGCGACGGCTGGGTTTCCCCCTCGATGGTAGTCGCGTCCTCGTGTGGTTCACCCTCAACCAGGACGGCACCGTCACCATCGATAAAGTTGAAGGCAATGCGGGCCCCTTGTGGAATGGCGTCGCGGTCGAAGCGATTGCAGCCCCGGCCCGACTGTCGGACGGGTATGGCGAGTGGGAGCAGGAAATGACGACCATTCTGGGGGAAAGCACACCGATCCGCTTGGCGTTTTACTATCAATAGCCCATGTCCGACTTCGCGGAAATCGCTCCCCTTCATGATGGCGTCACCGTCATTCGGGAACTGCCGGCGGGGCTGATCGGCCTGTCCAAACCGGTGGGGGTACTCTCGCATCCCAATGAACCGGCCGATGCCAGACGCTCGCTTTTGACCTGTGCGTATTCATTGGAGGGGGAGTATTACCGCTGGCCCTCTGCGGCCCCGGATGAAGCAGATGGGCGAGCCTGGTTACTGAACCGCTTGGACAGCGCAACTTCGGGCGTGGTCCTGTTGGCCAGAAATGAAGAGTTGGCCCGACACATCCGCCAGCACTTCAAACTCCGTAAAGTGCAGAAGATCTACGCGGCGTTGGTGTTTGGTCGCCCGGGATCCGCGCGGGCCACTTGGCGCGATCGTCTGAGCACCGCCAAGCGAGGCGGGCGACTGCGCACTTCGGCTCGCGGTA
>CAKZMS010000157.1 GCA_937128785.1 uncultured Opitutaceae bacterium
ATTTCTCTGGCACCAGCCTTGTTGGCAGCCAGGCGATCGGCGCTGCCGCGGGCGGCTTTAAGTTTCGGGATGGCGACGACAATCTGACAGACATTTCCATCGGCTCGGCCTTCGATAACCTTGACGGAAGCCGCCGCTGGCGTCTGCGCTACGACACGCCCGAGCTCTCCAATTCAGGCATCAGCTTTGCCGTCGCCTATGGTAAAGAAGAGCTGAAGGAAGACGACCGGTCAGACTATTACGACGCGGCGGTTCTTTACGAAACAGAACTTGGCGATTTCGAGGTTGAGGCCGCCGTGGGCTACGCCTGGAAAGACGACGAAGGCGATCTGTCGGAAAACTATGTTGGATCCATTTCTGCGATCCACACACCAACGGGCCTGAATTTCACAATCGCAGGCGGTGCCGAGGCCGATGGCGACCAATCCAAGGAGAAGCAGGGTAGAGCGAAGCAGTTTCATGGAGGCCGGCATGCAAACAACCGAACCGACCTAGCGCAATCCCTCCGCGTGGGACCGTTCGATTTTTCAGGGGAGAAAGTCCGCCGTCATCACCGTTTCCGCAGTCAGCTTCCCGGCCGGCTTGAGGATCTCCAACTCCTCGAGTTGTTGGATCTGGGTGGCCATGCGCGTAGCTTCCAGTTGGCCGATTTTGTCGGGCCCACTATCGGCACCCCGTCCCACGACCAAACGTTCGTCGATGATCATCTGGCGGGAGTAGGCGAGGAAGGCATCGGAGTTGTTGCTGTTTTCCCTCTTCATCAACTCATGCGCGGCAGTCGGATCGCCCGTGAGGTAGCGCTTCCAGCCCTCGATGTAGGCGGACAGGAACGCGCGCGTCGCCTCGGGGTTTTCCGCGATCCAGGCTTGGTTGGCCACGAGGGTGACGTAGGAGTCGAATCCCGCGTCCCATGCGTAAAGAAACTTGGGTTTCTGACCGCCGCCCTGCTCGACGAAGAAGGGCTCCGCGATGTAGAAGCCCTGTTGGACGAAATTCTGGTCGGCGATGAAATTGGCGACCGAGAAGTTGAAGGGAATGAGTTGGAAATCGATTTCGTATTTGGCTTTCAGATACGGGAGGAACGCCCACTCCGGCCGGGCCATGATGGTTTTCCCATCCAACTCCGCGAACGAACCGACGGGGTTGTCCGCGTGGAGCATGAGCACGGACGGGTTCTGCTGAAATACGGCCGCGACTTGGGTGATCGGCAGCCCCTCATTGATCGCCAGAATTGTATTGGTGCTGTCGGCCTGGGCAAACTGGACCTGACCTGAGGCGGCTTTCTGAGTGGCGAAGGCATTGGGACCACCTTGGATGAGCGTGACTTCCAGTCCGGCCGCCTCGAAGAGACCGTCGGCCTGCGCTTGGTAGAAACCGCCATGTTCGGGCTCGGCGACCCAATCCAGTTGAACGGTGATAGGGGTGAGCCCAGTCGACGTTTCCTCTGATACGGGTTCCTCTCGGCTGCACCCCGACCAGAGCAACGCCCCACTCAGGACCAACACAGAAAGCTCGAAATGCGTCTTCATGATGCCCTTATCAGGAAGTCAGTCCGCGCCGTTTGGCAACCGCCGCCGCGGGCTTGTCTCACCACGCGTAGAAAACGAACAGGCGCGGACCGTGGTAGCTGAAGCGGGCTTTCCCGTTCCAGAGCTGCCGCTCCATGCTCACCTCGAGATCAAAAAACGAGTAACCGGCTCCGAGGGAGAATTTCTCGGTCGCGCGGTAGCGCAGGCTGGCGCCCGTGCTGATCAAGGTGCCCCGATATTCGTCGATTTCGAGGGCGAAGGCGTCGAATCGCACGGTGCCGACCAATCGTTCGGTAAAGGCGTGGTGAGCCCACAGTCCGAAATTGGGCAGCGGCAGGATCACGCCGGTGTCGGCCTCGCTTTCGAATTGGCCGAGGTTTCCCCCCGCAAGCGTAAACCGGGCGTCGATACCGGCCTCCATGCCGGCGCCATGAATGCCGATGCTCGCTCCCGCGCGGGATCGGTCGGACTGGTAGAGTTCGTAGCCGGCGAACACCCTCACGATGTTCACGTTAAAATAGGCATCAACATCCGCCCCGACCG
>CAKZMS010000158.1 GCA_937128785.1 uncultured Opitutaceae bacterium
TGCTGTAGTCGCCCGCGTCATTGAGTGTGACTTGTGAATTTACTACCGGAATCGCACCGAACAGGCAGGTGACTAAGAAGGCGAATGGCGAGCGGGAGTGGTTCAGCATTACGAGTCGGTTTTAGGAATGACGGAAGGCATGCCCTCCAGATCACGGGGTTTCGGTGATCTCAAAGTTGCGGATCAAGCCAATCGGAGCTGGCAACGTAAAGTTTCAAATCTGCCGCGCAGGGTACGGCTGCGTCGTTATGTAGACGGGTGTCGAAGACACAAAAAAGCGACACCAATGAGGGTGCCGCTAGGAAAATTTGGAATGGGGCCGTTTACCTGATCAGTTTCCATCGATCAGGCGGCCGATGCCACCGAGGACGGAGCCGTCGCCGGTTTGTTTGCCGCCGCGGCTGGGGGCCGCGGAGATGATGCGGTCGGCCAGGCGGGAGAAGGGCAGGGACTGGAGCCAGATTTTGCCCGGGCCACGCAGGGTCGCGTAGAACAGGCCTTCGCCGCCGAAGAGGGCGGTCTTCACGCCGCCGACAAATTTGATGTCGAAATCGACGCTGGGTTGGAAGGCGACGATACAACCGGTATCCACCCGGATGGTTTCACCCGCCTGCAGGGTGCGCTCGTGCAGGGTGCCACCGGCGTGCATGAAGGCCCAGCCGTCCCCTTGCAGGTCCTGCATGATGAAGCCTTCTCCGCCGAAGAATCCGGCCCCGATTTTTTTGTTAAAGGCGATGCCGACGCTGACCCCCTTGGCCGCGCACAGGAAGGCGTTCTTTTGCGCGAGCAAGCGGCCGCCCAAGGTGGAGAGGTGCACGGGCATGATCTTGCCCGGATAGGGTGCGCCGAAGGCGCAACGACGTTTGTCCGCCCCGCGGTTGAGGAACACCGTCATGAAGAGCGATTCCCCGGTGAGCAGGCGTTTGCCGGCACCCATGAGCGAGCCGACGAAACCGTCGTGTTTCTGGGAACCGTCACCGAAGATGGTCTCCATCTCGATGTCGTCTTCCATATACATCATCGCTCCCGCCTCGGCCACGACTGCCTCCCCGGGATCGAGTTCAACAATGACGAACTGCACGACGGCGCCCTCAATCCGGTAGGCGATTTCGTGCAAGGTATCCATGGCAAAGCAGTGCGATGGTGGGGGAGGGAGCAGGAAGCTACGAAACGTCGTTAATTTTCCAATGACGTGGTTTAAGCAGCGAGCGGATGGGTTTCGGTGCGGGCGGCTTTCACCTTGGCGGTATCGTAGCGGCGCTCGGCGGCGGTGCCGTAGTCGGTCAGGGTGATGGCGCTGATGCCAAGCACGGTAGTGATGCCGAAGGCGATCGGGCCGGCGAGTCCCACCAGGATGGTGGCAGGAGCGAGGAGTGCGGTGGAGAGGAGGATGGTAGTGAGTTTCATTTTTTGAATCGTTTGAGAGTTGGATTAAATTTGGCTTACGGGGAGATCACCCCCGGGGACTCCGCAAAGTTGCAAAAAAGTCTAAGATTGTTCCCCCGGGACGTGAGCATATCATAGCTGTGGATACGGATTTCGGGCGTGCAGCCCGACCTGCAGAGATGGTCCAGGATGCTTCGGGCATCCCGCGCTGCGTCCGGGAAAACGCCGGCTAAAGCCCGGCGCTACGTTTCGGAACCCTTGCCCGGAACGACGGTGGAGGGGCCGAGCTGGAGCTCGGCGTTCCCAGAGTGGCGGCCTACTTCAGGGTGACTAGGGTCGCGCCCCAGCTGCCACTGGTTTGGTCGCCCAGACGATAGCCCGCCACTTTATCGGGCATGCGATTGAGGAGCGTATGGACCGTGGTGCGCAGGGTGCCGGTGCCTTTGCCGTGGATGATGCGCACTTCGCGCAGTCCCTTGGCTTGGGCTGCTTCAAGATAAGCGGGAATGAGGTCGCCCAGATCGGAGGGGCGGAAGGTGTGCAGATCCAGTTCGGCCGTGATGGGAAACTCGACGGAATCAGGTTCGTCCATCGAGACGACTATTTGGGATCAGGCTTCGGGGGGTCTTCCTCCGAACCGTAATGGTGATTCTCCTCCGAACCGTGGTCGTGGTCTTCATCCACCGGCGGCTCGGGCGGGATGTCGTCGGGAGTCTCCGAGGTCACCGCGGCGGCGGCGGCAACGGTGCCCGTCTCGGCGGGTGGGGGCAGGTAAGGTTGGGGCTTCGCGGCGGCGGTCGTGGTATCTTTGGCAGGCGTCACGGCCGAGCGGGGTCGCCGCACGGGCGGACGCCGGTGCGGTGAACTATCCATGTCCATGGCGCGGCGGATCTCGTCCTCCACGCCGGAGGCGGCCCGTTTGAATTCACGGATGGATTTCCCCAAACCCTTGGCGACTTCGGGTAGGCGTTTGCCGCCGAAGAGCATCAGGGCGAGCACGAAGATGACGAGCATCTCCAGGCCGCCAAGACCGTCCAAAAAAGCAAAATACGTTAAGGGGGAATTAACCACGGATAGACACAGATTCACAGGGATCGCCGGAAGTGAAGCCCGGAGTTAACCACGCAAAGACCTGAATTGACACGAATTTTGTGCGATTCGGCTAGCGAGTGAAGATTGCCGGGGGAGTTTTCCGCCCGATGAAATTCAGCCAATCGCGACGGAGACACTGAAACGGTCGGTCTCGCCGGGCGCGACCCACCGCAGGCCCTGGCCGTGTTCGATGGCGTTGGGCGGACCCATCCAAGGTTCCACACAATAGTAGGGAGCGGTGGGGTCGGCGGTCCAGGTGACCATCGCCATGCCGGGCGCGGGATGGCGATCGGCGCCAACGCTCACATCGACGTATTCCGAGCCGTCGGCGGGGCCGAAGCGGACGGGATTGCTGGCGAGTTCGGTGTGGATGGTGTCGACGAGATTGGGATCGGAGAGAGGAGTGGTGCGGGGCGGGTTGGGCCCGGGAAACAGGGTGCCTTGGGGCGATTGGCGAACGGCTTTGGCCGGAGGCAAGGTGATCTGGTAGTCATCGCGCGAATGGCCTTCGGTCCAAGGGGCGGTAAAATAGAAGTGATGTCCGGAGCACCAGGGGATCGGTTGCTGGTCCCGGTTGGTAAGGGCGAACTCACAGGTGAGGCGCTGGGCCTCAAAACGATAGGCCACGCAGAACTCATAGGAGAACGGGAAGTTGGCTTGATCCTCCGCGCTGGGCTGCAGGGTCGCGCGAAAGCCTTTGGCATCGATCTGGTCCACCGTGAAGTCGCCTTGGCGGGCGAAACCATGCATGGGCATCGGTCGGCGTTGGTCATCGCGGCCGCGCCAGAAGTGGATATCACCGCGATCGAAGGTGCGCGCGCTGAAAGGAAAGAGGATGGGATTGCCGCCGCGGACCTTGGCGATCGGCGTTTCGGCGAGGTCCGACAGTTCGGGCCAGTGGATGACCTCGCGGATGGTGCCGTCGACCCGAGTGTGATGCCAGTGCATCAGCCGTGCGCCGGCCTCCGGCCAGGCCAGGAAGGTCGAACGCCCAATCTGCCATTGGCGAATGGTGTGACCTAGGTAGGGAACGGACTGCATGGTGATTGTGGGCAGAGGGGAGTTCGGGACAGGAGCCAAGTTCTTAAGGGGCCGGCCGCCTCCGGGGCAATTGTCATGATGGGGAGATTCGAAATTAAGAAACGAAATGTAAGCGGCTGGCACTTGCGGTGCCGACTCCGTTAGTTCAGATTCAGGGGGTTACGCTATGATTAACCCCTTCCGACGTCGATTTTATGCTGCCTTTTTTGTGGCGGGTTTTGCGGCGTTGGCCGCGAGCTGGGCCCTCGAAGCGGTCCCGCCGGTGGGGGCGCGCAAGGATTCGACCGCTTGGCCAACCCCGGACTTGCCGATCGAGCGGGAGGATCCGGGCACCCGGGACGGAGCCGCCAA
>CAKZMS010000159.1 GCA_937128785.1 uncultured Opitutaceae bacterium
ATCTGCCCGCCAGACCCCTCGGACGCACGACCTTGGCTCACTTCAAACACGGCGCCGACCACTTTGGTAACGAGAACAACGGCTCATTTGCCGCGTTCGAAGACCCCCTGCTGGAGCTCTACAAGGACGCCAGTGAGGAATTCGCCAGCAGCGGACTTTTCAGCCGCTCCCTGGATGAGCTCTTCGCGAAGTATCCCACGGAGACCAAATCCGGCGACCCTGTGGCCAAGCCGGCCAACTGATCCTCCCGGCGCCCCCACCGGGAAGACCGGAGCCCCACTACCCGGTTGACACCCCTCGGGCGTAACCTACGTTCGCTCCTTTTCTCCCCATGATTTCTTGGATTCAGATCACCTTCCAACGGCACTTTCCGGTCATCTTCTTCGGTTTGCTGGCGGTCCTCATCGTTTCGTTCGTCTTCACCATTGGTGCGGCTCCCGGCATCGGCCAAGCCGATCGCCAGATCCAAGCGCGCAACTATTTTGATCTCAACCTGAGTTCCCCCGAGGACCAGGCCAAGTTGAACAACGACGCGAGCCTCAGCATCATGCTGCAGGCTGGATTCCAGAATTTCTCCTCGGCTCAGATCCAGGAGTTCGCCCTGCAGCGCTACGCTTCGCTTTACCTGGCGAATCAGCTCAACCTCCCCCACCCGGGCGAAGAGGACTACAAGGCGTTCATCATGGAGGTTCGTGCTTTCATGGGCGCCAACGGCGAATTTGACCCGAACGCCTACAGCATGTTTCGCGACAACCTGAAGATGATGGATCAGTTCTCCGAAGCGGACGTCGATCGTGTCCTGCGCGATGACTACCGGGTACGTCAGGTGCAGGAATTGCTCGGTGGTCCCGGTTACGTGACCGGCGCCGAAGTCGAATTCCAACTCGACCGCACCGACACCGTGTGGAGTGCCGACATCGTCAAACTCGACTACGCGGCTTTTGCTCCCGCAATCGAGCCCACTGCCGACGAGCTGCAGACTTACTTCGACGCCAACTCCTTCCGCTACGAGACTGCCCCCCAGGTTCGCGTCAGCTATGTGGAATTTCCCGCGACCCGCTACCTCGCTCAGATTCAACTGACCGAGGATGAGATCCGCGCCCACTACGAGGCCAACCCCGCCCGCTTCCCCCGCGCCCAGTCCGAGAATGAAGCCACGCCCTCCATCGACACCTCCGACCCCGATATCGATTACCTCGCGGTCCGCGACCAGGTGTCCGCCGCTCTGCGCTATGAACGCGCCCGGCGACTCTCCGCCGAAGCCGCTTCCGATTTGACCGTCGCCCTGTTCGACAGCGCGCCGTCTCCCGAGCAAATGGGGGAATTCATCGCCGCCCAAGGTTCCATTCTCCGGGCCGCCGATCCCTTTGATCGCAGCAATCCTCCTGCCTTCCTCAACACCGCGCCCCAGCTCGTGCAAAGCGCGTTCCAGCTTTCCGCCGACGATCGCGTATCCGACCCTCTGCCCACCGCAGCAGGCGCCGTGGTTTTGGTGTGGCAGGAGTCCATCCCTTCCGCCCCGTCACTCTACATCAACGTCGCCGACCAGGTTCGGGCCGACTACCTCGAATCCGAGAAGCGGGAGCGTTTTGTGGCGCTGGGTCAACGGGTGCGCACCGACTTGGCCGCCGCCGTCGCCGGCGGCACTGCGTTCGCCGATGCGGTTGCCGCCCTCGAGGATCTGAGCGGCGCCATCGCGACCGCCGAATCGTTTGCTGAATTTACCCGCCTGAATCCTCCCGAGGATCTGCCGCCTTCCGTCGTCGGAAGTTTGGAGGGCATGGATGCCGGCGATGTTTCCGAAATGGTGTTGATCGCCGACGAGGGAATTCTGACCCACGCGGCTGATCGCCAGGCCCCGGCGGTCGCTCAAACCGACGAGCGATTTATTGAGCTGCAAAGC